>NZ_JBHVWN010000007.1:205521-213478 GCF_042882275.1 Streptomyces sp. NPDC058231
ACCGCGGTCCGGTTATGACCCTAATCGACCCGCGGGGGCCGCCCCGCCGCCCCGCACCGGCCCTGTCGCGCTCCCAAACCCTTGGGCGGGGGCCGCCCCCACTTCTGCGGCCCCCCCCTCATCCATGTCCGCGCCCGGCGCACTCGGCCCTCCGCCGGCGCGACCACCACTGCGGCCGTCAGCGCCGGACGGGCGGCCCGGCCACCGCGCCGGCCCGTCCGGTGTTCGAGGACACCGGACAGGGGCCGTACGCCGCGCGCCGCCTCAGCCCTGCTGGCGGGAGGGCCGCCGCAGCCACCCGCTCCACCGCTCCGCCCACCTGCCGGTCAACGCCGACCGGCGTTCCGCGAGCGTCCACATCACCCGAACGGCCGAACGCGGTGCCCATACCGCACGGATCCGGGTGAAGCGGTCGGCGGAGGCCCGCAGCCCGTTCCGGACCGTCTCCACATCCTCGGCGAGCCCGGTGACCGGCCGGGGCTGCGGGGCGTAGAGCACCTGCTCGACCGCTCCCGCCACCCGATGCACCGCGGCGGCGCCCTCCGTGTCGAGCCCACCCCGCCGTACGACTCCGGCCGCGGCCTTGCGCGGGGTCTGTGAGTCGTCCGGCTCGATGCCGTGGTCCCATGCCGTATCGGTGATCTCCAGCCAGGCAGCGAGCGTCCTGGCCGTCGCATCGGCCGGTGTGCGCCCGGCCGAGGAGCTCAGCCTCCGGGCGCGCACCCGCACCCGCCAGGCCAGGGGCAGCAACGGCAGCAGGAGCACCAGCACGGCCAGGGCCGCCCAGACGAGGACGTTCACCGGCATCCCCGTGTCCGTCGGACCCGAGGCCCCCGGCGCCACCGCGCTGCCGCACACATCCTGCCTGCGCAACTGCGGCGAGCAGCTCTGCGAGGCGGACGGGGCGGCGGAGGGCGCGGCCGAGACGCCCTGCTCCGGCTTGGCCGGATCGGCCGTGTCGCCCGTCGGGGCGTCCGGCTGGGTGTACGCCGGCGTGCTGCCGCGCGTCGGGGTCGGCTCGAACCGGGTCCACCCGACACCTTCGAAATACAGCTCGGGCCAGGCGTGCGCGTCGCGCAGCCCCACCGACACGGAACCGTTCGACTGCCCGGTACCGGGGGTGAAGCCGACCGCGACCCGGGCCGGAATCCCCAGCGTCCGCGCCATCGCGGCCATCGTGAACGAGAAGTGCACGCAGAAGCCCCGCTTGGACTTCAGGAACCGGCCGATAGCCGCCGAGCCGGTACCGGAGGTCACGGTGGTGTCGTAGCTGAAGCCGCCCTCCGAGGCGAAGTAGTTCTGCAGCTTCACCGCCCGCTCGTAGTTGTTCGCCGCGCCCTTCGTCACCCGTTCCGCCGTCTCCTTGACGACCTTCGGCAGCGATCCCGGAACCCTCGTGTACTGCTGCCGCAGCGCGGGCGGCGCCTCGGGAGCGGTGGCGAGCTGGTCCGCGGTCGGCTGCACGATCAGGCTGGACACCTGGTACTGCGCGCCGCGGGTCGTCTGGCCGCCGTCACCGACGAGCGTGCGTCCGGCGGGCTCGTACCGCCAGCGCCCGCCGATCGTCACCTCGGTCGCCGGATAGGGGAGCGGCAGGTAGGTCTGCTGGTACGAGGAGGACGCGGAGATGTTGGAGCGGATCTCCGTGACGGCGACCTCCGGGTCGAGCCCCTCCGGGTTCGGGAGCCGCTTCGGCACGTCCTGCAGACTGCGCCGGGACGCCCGCCACTCGCTCCCGTTGAACTGGTCCAGGGCGAGGATCCGCAGATAGAAGTCCTGCGGGTTCGTGGAATTGGTGCGGTACGACATCACCTCCCGGTTCTCCGGCTGGTTCAGGTTGTTCTGCAACGAGACCAGCGGGTTGACGGCGGAGATGGTGCCGCCCCCCCGGCCCCTGCCCGCCCCGCTCCCCGAACCGCCCAGCAGCCCGCTGTCGAGCGCGGGCAGCGCCGCCGGTACGGCCAGTGCGATGCCCAGTGCCAGCGCGCCGATCCGCCGCCCGGTCCTGATCGGGGCGAGCGGCCGGCCGCTCGACAGATCGAGACCGGACGCCACGTTGCCCGACGACCGTGCCCCGCCTCCGAAGACCCGCCCCCACTGGGAGATCCGGTCCCGGCCCTCGGCCAGCAGGAGCAGCAGATAGCCGCAGGCGGCGAGGAGGAACCAGAGCCAGCCCGCACCGTCGCCACCGGACAGCCCGGCGGCGACCGAGTACAGCGCCAGGAGCGGCAGCCCGGCGGGTGCCGCGCTGCGGAGGGTCACCGCGAGGGCGTCCACCACGAGGCCGATCAGCAGCACACCGCCGACCAGCATCAGCCGGATGCCTGCCGTCGCAGGCGCCGGAATGGCGTACCTGCCGACGTCGTCGGCCCCGACCGTCAGCAGGTCCGCGAGCCGGTGGACGGCCGCGGGGCCCGGCAGGAAGCCGGCCAGGGCCTGCTCCCTGGCGAACACCGCGGTCAGCAGCAGCAGGGTGACCAGGAACTGCGCCGCGACGGTCAGCAGCCGGGGCAGCGGTACCCGGCGGGCGAGCGCGCCCACCCCGCTCTGGACCGCCAGCAGAAGCGCGGCCTGCAGCATCCAGCCGACCGGGTCGACCAACGGCAGCATCGAACCCGCCGCCAACAGCGTCGCCGCAAAGGCGCACAGCGCCAGCCGACCACGACCGCTCATGACCGTCCCCTCATGACCATCCCCCGGTGAAACCTGTCGTACCGCCCGACAGGGCGGACTGCGGACCGGAGCCCGGCCGTCCCGCCTCGCGCCACAGCCGGGCGAGATCCGCCCCGGGCGCCGCCGCGACCGCCGTCCAGCCCGACTCGCGCAGCAGCCGGAGCCGTGCCTCCGCCGCCCCGTGCGCCGTGTCGTCCCCGGCGCCGGGCGCCCATGCCGCGTTGTCCAGGACGAACGCGACGGCACCGCCGCTGCGCTGCCGCATCCGCGCAGCCACCGCCGCCTGCTCGTCGTCCAGATCGCCGAAGAACGCGATCAGCAGCCCCTCGTTGCCGCCGCGCAGCACGTCGTACGCGCGGGAGAGACCGCCTCCGTCGGAGTGGTCGACGACCGCGAGCGTGTCCATCATCAGCCCCGCGGAGTCGGCGGACTCCTGGGTCGAGCCGGTGAAGCCGCCGGCGCCCTCGCCCGGTACCGAGCTTCCGTCGTCCGTCAGCAGCCGCACCGCGAAGCCGCGCTCCAGCATGTGCACCAGCGCGGACGCCGCCGCCGACACCGCCCACTCGAAGGCCGAATCGGGTCCGGCCCCCTGATAGGCGATCCGGCGGGTGTCGAGCAGCACCGTGCACCTGGCCCGCTGCGGCTGCTCCTCCCGGCGCACCATCAGCTCGCCGTAGCGGGCGGTGGAGCGCCAGTGGACCCGGCGCAGATCGTCGCCGTGCCGGTAGCCGCGCGGAATCACGTCGTCCTCACCGGCCAGCGCCAGTGAGCGCTGCCGTCCCTCGCCGTACCCGGCGGCCTCGCCCGCCAGCCGCACCGGCGGCAGCGGCTGGGTCCGCGGGATCACGACGAGGGTGTCGTACGCACTGAACGAGCGGGTCATCTCGCACATCCCGAACGGATCGCTCAGCCGCAGCTGCAGCGGCCCGAGCGGGTACCGTCCGCGCAGGTCGGACCGGACCCGGTAGGACACCTCGCGCCGGCCGCCGGCCTCCACCCGGTCCAGGACGAACCGGGGGCGCGGACCGAGTACGTAAGGCACCCGGTCCTGAAGCATCAGCAGTCCGGTGGGCAGCCGGGACACGTTGTCCATCCGCAGATGGACCCGCGCCTCGGTGCCCGCGGGAACCCGGGACGGGGAGAGCCGCCGGGTGCCCGCGACCCGGTAGCGGGTGCGGACGAGCACCGCCACACAGACCAGCGGCAGCGCGGCGAGCAGCAGCCCGACCCGCAGCAGATCTCCCTGACCGAGCACGTACGCGCAGACAGCGGCCGCGACACCGGCCGCGAGGAAGGACCGTCCGCGCGTGGTCAGCCCGCGCAGTGCGGACCGCAGGCCGTTCCTGTCGTCGCCGTCGTCCATGGCGGCGGGCCCCCCGTGTGCCACCTCACACCCGCCGCATGCCGGGTGGCTGCTGCCGGCCGTACGCCGGCCGGCCCGGCTCGCGCTGCGGCGCGGGGACGGACGCGCCGCCGGAAGCGGTCGGAACGGGGGTCTGCTGCAGGATCTCCAGTACGACCTGCTCCGCGGTTCGGCGGTTCAGCTGGGCCTGCGCGGTGGGCAGCAGCCGGTGCGCGAGCACCGCGACGGCCAGCGCCTGCACGTCGTCCGGCAGACAGTAGTCGCGGCCGCTCAGCGCGGCGGACGCCTTCGCGGCCCGCAGCAGATGCAGCGTGGCGCGCGGCGATGCGCCGAGTCTGAGATCCGGGTGGCTGCGGGTGGCCCCGACCAGCTCGACCGCGTACCGCCTTACCGAATCGGCCACATGGACCGTCCGCACCGCTTCGATGAGCTTCACGATGTCGTGCGCGTGTGCCACCGGCTGCAGATCGTCGAGCGGTGAGACACCGCCGTGCACATCGAGCATCTGCAACTCGGCCTCGGCGCTGGGGTAGCCGATCGACACCCGGGCCATGAACCGGTCGCGCTGGGCCTCGGGCAGCGGATACGTGCCCTCCATCTCGACCGGGTTCTGGGTGGCCACCACCATGAACGGGTCCGGCAGTTCGTAGCTGTGCCCGTCGATGGTGACCTGGCGCTCCTCCATCGACTCGAGCAGCGCCGACTGGGTCTTCGGCGAGGCGCGGTTGATCTCGTCGCCGATCACGATCTGGGCGAAGATCGCACCCGGCTTGAATTCGAACTCGCGCCGCTGCTGGTCGAAGATGGACACACCGGTGATGTCCGAAGGCAGCAGGTCCGGCGTGAATTGGATGCGCCGGACCGAGCAGTCGATCGACCGCGCGAGCGCCTTGGCCAGCATGGTCTTGCCGACCCCGGGGACGTCCTCGATGAGGAGATGTCCCTCGGCGAGCAGCACGGTCAGCGAAAGCCGTACGACCTCAGGCTTGCCCTCGATCACACTCTCCACCGACCTGCGCACCCGCTCCGCTGTGGTGGTCAGATCTGTGAGGCTCGCTCGATCGTCATAGGTCGTCACCCGGCCCTCCTCGGCCCTGCCCCACGCTCTCAAGGAGCAGGGGATACCCCATCCACGGGCCGATGCGCTGTGGTTGGCCCGGCCCGCCCCGAAAAACGGACGCCCTCCGGAAGGGTCCGGTGGGATGTCACACCCGCATTCTTGTTGCCGTTACCGCTTCGTGTCACTCGCCTGCGGACAACTGAGTGCGAAATGTCAGGGGCGGGTCCGATTTGAGTACCCGTTTACTTCGCCGGAGAGGTCAGGAGACGGGGTGGATCTCGCGCAGCAAGCCGCTGGTCACGTCGAAGACGAAGCCTCGGACGTCATCGGTGTGCAGGAGGAACGGCGAGGTGCGCACCCGCTGCATGGACTGGCGTACGTCCTGATCCGCGTCCTTGTACGCCTCCACGGCCCAGACCGGCCGCTGGCCGACCTCCAGCTCCAGCTCCTGCCGGAACTCCTCGGTGAGCGATTCGAGCCCGCAGTTCGTGTGGTGGATCAGTATCACGCTGCGGGTGCCGAGTGCCCGCTGGCTGATGGTGAGCGAACGGATCACGTCGTCGGTGACCACGCCGCCGGCGTTGCGGATGGTGTGGCAGTCGCCGAGCGCCAGACCGAGTGCGTCGTGCAGGTCGAGCCGGGCGTCCATGCAGGCGACCACCGCGACCTGCAGCACCGGGCGCGCGTCCATGCCGGGGTCGGAGAACTCGGCGGCGTAGCGGGTGTTCGCCTCGACCAGACGGTCGATGACCGTACCGTCGGTGCCGGTCCGGCCGGCAGCGGATGCGGAGGGTTCGGCCGGGGTGTGTGCGAAAGTCGACATGGATATGACGTTAGCTCTCGCGGGTCGACCCGGCGTGCTGGGGGAGTGGACAAAGAACGTCAATGCGGCTTGTTGTGAGGTAACCCACAAGCCTCACAGTGGATCACTCGGACGGGTGAACGGCGGGCGGGGCGACGCGCAGCCCGGTTCATTGATCGGCAATCGATCGAATGGCAGGGTGGACTAAAGTGACGGGAAGTTACCGACACCCTGCACATTCCGAAGATTTCCCCTGTGTGCGCGGCGTACGTACGGCCCGGCCCTCTCCCGCTCGCCGGTCGGCCGACGCCACTTCCCCGGCGCCGGTGGACCTCCCCTTCCGAGCGGGCGGGGACCAGGCCGTACGTGCAGCCACACGGGACCTGAGCCTGAGAGGGCGCATGAGCCAGACCCGACACGTCCCGGTGATGCTCCAGCGATGCCTGGACCTGTTGGCCCCGGCTCTGGAGACGCCGGAGCAGCAGCAGCCCGTGGTCGTCGACTGCACCCTCGGCCTCGGCGGCCACAGCGAGGCACTGCTCGCCGCCTTCCCGACCGCACGGCTGATCGCGCTGGACCGGGACAAGGAGGCGCTGCGGCTCTCCGGCGAGCGGCTCGCCCCGTACGGCGACCGGGCCACCCTGGTCCACGCCGTCTACGACGAACTGCCCGATGTGCTCGACCGGCTCGGTGTCCCCAAGGTCCAAGGCGTCCTGTTCGACCTCGGCGTCTCCTCCATGCAGCTGGACGAGGCCGACCGCGGTTTCGCGTACGCCCAGGACGCCCCGCTCGACATGCGGATGGACCAGACGACCGGCATCGGCGCGGCCGAGGTGCTCAACACCTATCCGCCCGGCGAGCTGGTCCGGATCCTGCGCGCGTACGGCGAGGAGAAGCAGGCCAAGCGGATCGTCTCCGCGATCGTGCGCGAGCGCGAGAAGGAGCCGTTCAGCAACAGCGCCCGGCTGGTCGAGCTGATCCGGGACGCGCTGCCGCAGGCCGCCAAGCGGACCGGCGGCAACCCGGCCAAGCGCACCTTCCAGGCGCTGCGCATCGAGGTCAACGGAGAGCTCACCGTCCTGGAGCGGGCGATCCCGGCAGCGGTCCGGTCCCTCGCAGTCGGTGGCCGGATCGCCGTCCTCTCGTACCACTCGCTGGAGGACCGGCTGGTCAAGCAGGTGTTCGCGGCGGGCGCCGCGAACACGGCACCGCCCGGACTGCCTGTCGTCCCCGAGCGCTACCAGCCGCGGCTGAAGCTGCTGACCCGTGGCGCGGAACTGCCCACGGAGGAGGAGGTCGCCGAGAACCGGCGCGCCGCCCCCGCCCGGCTGCGCGGCGCCCAGCGGATCCGCGAGGAGGAGCGATGAGGGCGGCCGGTCCGGCCGGCACGGCACGGGGAGAGGCCGAGGTGGCGCGGTGAAAGGACCGGCAGGACAGTTGAAGGGGCGGGCCGCGCGGCTCGTCCGGCTGATGCCCGCCGGGCCCAGCAACGCGGCCCGTACGCCCTTCGTCCTGCTGGTCGTGCTGCTCCTCGGCGGCGGCCTGATCACCCTCCTGCTGCTGAACTCCGCACTCAACGAAGGCTCGTTCAAGCTGAGCGAGCTGAAGAAGCGGACCACCGAACTCACCGACGAGCAGCAGGCCCTGCAGCACGACGTCGACGGTTACTCGGAGCCCGACGCACTGGAACGGCGCGCTCGCGAACTGGGCATGGTGCCCGGCGGCGGCCCCGCCTTCCTCGACCCGGACGGCACGGTCCGCGGCGTGCCCTCCCAGGCCCCTGCCGCTGCCGCGCCCCCGGCCGTCACGCCGCAGCTCCCGGCGACGACGGCCCCGCCCGCCACCCCCTCGCCGGCGACGTCCCCGCCGGTCTCCCCGGACCCGTCCGGCTCCACGCCGGCCGCCACGGGGCCCAGCAACTCCGCAGCACCGCCCGCGCAGCCGCGTACCCCGGCAGACCAGCCCTCGACGAGCCCCGGCAGGTGACGCAGTGCCCCCCAAGGAACCACCGCGCCGCCGGGTCCCCGGCCCTGCGCGCCCCCGCGGCGCCGCAGCCGGC
>NZ_JBHVWN010000008.1:0-7847 GCF_042882275.1 Streptomyces sp. NPDC058231
CCTCGACCCGTCGGTCGTCGCCACCCCCCCCCGGGGGGGGCCCCCCCGAGACCGGCCGACGGCCCGGGACGGAGCCCCCGGAGGGTCACCCAGCGGCCGTCGCGCACTCCGCACACGTACCGAAGACCTCCACGGTGTGGGCCACATTCACGAAGCCGTGCTGCGAAGCGATCGTCTCCGCCCACTGCTCGACCGCGGGGCCCTCGACCTCGACGGCCTTGCCGCAGACCCGGCACACCAGATGGTGGTGGTGTTCCCCGGTCGAGCAGCGCCGGTACACGGACTCGCCGTCCGTGGTGCGCAGGACGTCGACCTCGCCCGCGTCGGCGAGGGACTGCAGGGTGCGGTAGACGGTGGTCAGCCCGACCGAGTCACCGCGGTGCCTGAGTACGTCGTGCAGTTCCTGGGCGCTGCGGAACTCGTCCACCTCGTCGAGCGCCGCCGCCACCGCGGCCCGCTGCCGGGTCGACCGGCCGCGTACCGGAGCTGCGTTCGTTCCACTGATCGGCGCCGTCGCCACAGGTGCCTCCTCGTGTCGCCCGTACAGATGTCGGGCCATTGTGCCAGCCCGTTCCCGCGCCGGGGTCACACCTGGACGCCGTCCGTGGCCGGCCGTGCGGCCGGGACTTCCGGAGTCCTTCCTTCCAGGGTGCACTCCGCCGAGGCGGCTTCGCTCCTGCGGGCGCGCCTCCTGGCCAGCGGGGTGGCGAGCGCGGTCAGGGCGACGAAGACGGCGATGGCCAGCAGCACGATGGTCGCGCCGGGCGGTACGTCCTGGTAGTAGGAGGTGACGGTGCCGGCCAGGGTCACCGCCGTGCCGATGACGACGGACAGCACGAATGTCGCCCGGAAGGACTTCGAGATCTGCTGGGCGGCGGCGACCGGCACCACCATCAGCGCGCTGACCAGGAGCAGACCGACGACCCGCATCGCGACGGTGACGGTCACCGCCGCCGTGACCGCGATCAGCAGGTTCAGCGCGCGCACCGGCAGCCCGGTGACCCGCGCGAATTCCTCGTCCTGGCTGACCGCGAACAGCTGCCGCCGCAGCCCCACCGTCACCAGCAGCACGAACCCGGCGAGCAGGCAGATCGCGGTGATGTCCTCGGGCGAGACCGTGGAGAGCGAGCCGAAGAGGTACGAGGTGAGGTTGGCGTTGGAGCCGGTGCCGGAGAGGTTGATCAGCAGCACGCCGCCCGCCATGCCGCCGTAGAAGAGCATGGCCAGCGCGATGTCGCCGCGGGTGCGTCCGTACCACCGGACCAGTTCCATGATGATCGAGCCGGCGACCGCGACCGCCGTGGCCATCCATACCGGGCTGGTGGAGAGGAGGAAGCCGAGGCCGACACCGGTCATCGCGATGTGGCCGATGCCGTCGCCCATCAGGGCCTGGCGGCGCTGCACCAGGTAGATGCCGACGGCGGGGGCGATGACGCCGACCAGTACGGCGGCGAGCAGGGCCCGCTGCATGAGGGGATAGTTCAGCATTTCCATGATCAGCTCAGCAGTCCCGTCCGGACCGGCTCGGAGGCCGCGTGGGGGTGTACATGGTCGTGGCCGGGCAGCGCGTGCTGGCCCACTGCCTCGGGGGGCGGCCCGTCGTGCATCACACAGCCGTCACGGAGCACGATCGCGCGGTCGATGAGCGGCTCCAGCGGGCCCAGCTCGTGCAGCACGAGCAGCACGGTGGTGCCGGCCGCGACCTGTTCGCGCAGGGTGTCGGCGAGGATCTCCTGGCTGGCCAGGTCGACGCCGGCCATCGGCTCGTCCATGATCAGCAGCTCGGGTTCGGCGGCGAGCGCCCGGGCGATGAGCACGCGCTGGTGCTGCCCGCCGGAGAGCGCGCTCACCGAGTCCCCGGACCGGTCCGCGAGTCCGACGAGTGCGATCGCGCGGTCGACGGCGGCCCGGTCCGCCTTGCGGAGCACCCCCAGTCTCGTACGGGACAGCCGCCCGGCGGACACGACCTCGCGGATCGTGGCCGGGACTCCGCCGGCCGCCGTGGTGCGCTGCGGTACGTAGCCGATCCGCGCCCAGCTGCGGAAGCGCCGCAGGGGGGTGCCGAAGAGCTCGACCGAGCCGCCGGTGAGCGGGACCTGTCCGATGACGGACCGCACGGCGGTCGACTTGCCGGAACCGTTGGCGCCGAGCAGGGCGGCGACCTCGCCACGGTGCACGGTCAGGTCGATGCCGCGCAGCACGGGGCGCGCGCCGAGCGTGGCCGTGGCCCCGCGCAGGCTTATCACGGGGTCGGGCTTGATGCTCTCGGGCTCGGGCATGAGCGCCTCCGATGGTGCTGTGGCGGGTGTTGCCTGGATCACTTCGCGCCCAGCGCCTTCTGGAGGGCGGCGAGGTTGGACCGCATGACCTCGATGTAGTCAGCGCCCTTGGACTTGCCGGTGATTCCCTCCAGCGGGTCGAGGACGTCGGTCCTCAGGCCGGTGTCCCCGGCGACCGTCTTCGCGGTCCTGTCGCTGGCGAGGGTCTCGAAGAAGACCGTGGTGACCTTGTTCTTCTTCGCGACGTCGTGGATCTCCTGGATACGGGCGGGGCTCGGTTCGGCCTCGGGGTCGATGCCGGCGATGCCCTCCTGGACCAGGCCGTAGCGCTCGGCGAGGTAGCCGAACGCGGAGTGGGTGGTGATGAAGGTCCGGGTGGCGGTGGACCGCAGGCCCGTCTCGTACGCCGTGTCCAGCGCGTCGAGCTTCTTGACCAGGGTGTCCGTGTTCCTGCGGTAGTCCGCGGCGTGTCCGGGGTCGGTCTTCTCCAGGGACTTGCCGACTCCCTCGGCGACCTCGGCGTACTTCACCGGGTCCAGCCAGATGTGCGGGTCGGCCCCGGCGCCCTCGCCCCGGTGCGCGTGGCCGGACTCTTCGCCGCCGGCCTCGGTGCCGTGGTCCTCCAGCGTGGTCAGCTTCGCCGCGTCGACGGTGTGGGTCGCCCCGGACTGCTTGATCGCGTCGTCGACGGCGGGCTGGATACCCTTGAGGTAGAGGACGAGGCCGGCGTCGCCGAGCCCGACGATCTGGCGCGGGCTGAGCTCCAGGTCGTGCGGCTCGACGCCCGGCTTGGTCAGTGTGGTGACCGACACGTGGTTCCCGCCGATCTGCTCGGCCAGGAACTGCATCGGATAGAACGACGCCACCACGTTCAGCCTCCCGTCCGACCTGCCGTCGGCGGCGTCCGGCGCGGAGCAGGCGGAGAGGGCGGTGAGCCCGAGGGCGACCGTTCCGGCGACTACGGCGGTCGGTATGAGGCGGCGTACGTTCATGACAGTCATTTTCAACAAAAGTGGAAACGATTGTCAACAAGCCCGCTCGGGCGCCCAGTGGGTGAGCTGTCCGCACACCGATTTGATCCGGAGGGCGTGCCCGCCGGTAATCTGAAGCATTCGCCGTTCGTCGTCTCGTAATGAAGAGAGCACCGTGGCCGCCGACAAGATCGACTCCATCGTCAGCCTGAGCAAGCGCCGTGGCTTCGTCTACCCCTGCAGTGAGATCTACGGTGGCCAGAAGGCCGCCTGGGACTACGGGCCGCTGGGCGTGGAGATGAAGGAGAACCTCAAGCGCCAGTGGTGGCGCTACATGGTCACTTCGCGCGAGGACGTGGTCGGTCTCGACTCGTCGGTCATCCTGGCCCCCGAGGTGTGGGTTGCCTCCGGTCACGTCGCCACGTTCACCGACCCGCTGACCGAGTGCACCTCCTGCCACAAGCGCTTCCGCGCCGACCACCTGGAGGAGGCGTACGAGGAGAAGCACGGCAAGCCGCCCGTGAACGGCCTCGCCGACCTCAACTGCCCGAACTGCGGCAACAAGGGCACCTTCACCGAGCCCAAGCAGTTCTCGGGCCTGCTCTCCACGCACCTCGGCCCGACCCAGGACTCCGGCTCGGTCGCCTACCTGCGCCCCGAGACCGCGCAGGGCATCTTCACCAACTTCGGTCAGGTGCAGCAGACCTCGCGCAAGAAGCCGCCGTTCGGCATCGCGCAGATGGGCAAGTCCTTCCGGAACGAGATCACTCCGGGCAACTTCATCTTCCGCACCCGCGAGTTCGAGCAGATGGAGATGGAGTTCTTCGTCAAGCCGGGCGAGGACGAGCAGTGGCAGGAGTACTGGATGGAGCAGCGCTGGAACTGGTACACGGACCTGGGCCTGCGCGAGGAGAACATGCGGTGGTTCGAGCACCCGAAGGAGAAGCTCTCCCACTACTCCAAGCGCACCGCTGACATCGAGTACCGCTTCCGCTTCGGCGGCAGCGAGTGGGGCGAGCTGGAGGGTGTCGCCAACCGCACGGACTACGACCTCAAGGCCCACTCCGCCGCGTCCGGCACGGACCTGTCGTACTTCGACCAGGACGCCGGCGAGCGCTGGACCCCGTACGTCATCGAGCCGGCGGCCGGTGTCGGCCGTTCGATGCTCGCCTTCCTCCTCGACGCCTACATCGAGGACGAGGCGCCGAACGCCAAGGGCGTCATGGAGAAGCGCACCGTGATGCGCCTCGACCCGCGCCTGGCGCCGGTCAAGGTCGCGGTGCTGCCGCTCTCCCGTAACCCGCAGCTGTCGCCCAAGGCCAAGGGCCTCGCCACCGACCTGCGGAAGAACTGGAACATCGAGTTCGACGACGCGGGTGCCATCGGCCGCCGCTACCGTCGTCAGGACGAGATCGGCACGCCGTTCTGCGTCACCGTCGACTTCGACACCCTCGACGACAACGCGGTGACGGTGCGCGAGCGCGACACCATGAAGCAGGAGCGCGTCTCGCTCGACCAGATCCAGGCGTACCTCGGCGCCCGGCTGCTCGGCTGCTGACGCATCACGGTTCCACCGCGAAGCCCCCGGTTCCCCGCACGGAACCGGGGGCTTCGTGCACACTGGGCACCACGCGTCGACAGGAGGCCCGGATGCCGTCCATGACCACGAGCAAGGTCAGCCGATGGGATCAGCACGGTCGTGAACATGTCGTCCACGTAAGGAAGTCGGGGATGCAGCGGCAGCTGAGCTGCGACACCTGCGCATGGCGCAGGGGCGTGCAGTTCCTGCCCTGGCTCAAGGCGGAGGAACACCTCGCCGAGGCCCACCAGGCAACGATCGACCCGACGGCCTGAGCGCGGCGGCCCCGGGCCCGCCGGCCCGGCGGCCCGAGCTCACCGGCCTGAGCCCCACGGTCCGAGCCCGACTACCGGGACCCGACGGCCGATCGGCGGTCGTCGGGCGTTGCGACGGCTGCTGACCGCCGTCCGGCGGGAGCGGCCAGTGCGCGGGGCCGTCAGGCGCGCAGGCCGCGCAGCAGCAGGTCCGACACTGCGTCGAACTCGGCGCCGATGGTGGGGTTGTGCCACTCGGCGGCGTATGCCGGGTCGTGGAAGCGCGCCGTCGCGTCGAAGACCGCCTGTGCGGCGACCGTCGGATCGTCCACCGCGAACTCCCCGCCGCGCACACCCTCTTCGACGATGTCCCGCAGCTGGCCGACCAGTCTGCGGATGTGGGCCTCGACGACGGTGCTCTCCCCCATCAGCACGCTGTAGGTGGCGAACAGTTCGGGGTCGCCACCCGCCTTGTGCCGCTTGGCCTCGAACAGTGTGGCCAGCCAGTGGCGCAGCTTCGCCGGAGCGGGCTCCGCCGACGCATCGATGATCTCCGTGAGGGCCGCCTCGGTCCGGGTCAGCCAGCGATCGGTCACCGCCTCGCGCAGCGCCGCCTTCGTACGGAAGTGGCGGTAGACACTGCCGTGGCTGACGCCGAGCGCACGTGCGACGTCGACCACCGTGGCCTTGGCGGGGCCGTAGCGGCGCAGCACGTCCTCGGTGGCTTCGAGAATGCGCTCTGGGGTCAGCGGGTCGGCTGGCGTCATTGTCTGTGCTGCCTTTCGGAGGCCACCGTTCGGGGAGCTGCCCGGCGGGGGGCTGCGCCCTGCGACGGTACCCGGAGCTCAGCGCTCGCTGTCGAGGTGGGCCATCTGACTCTCCGGGTAGCGCGAACCGGCGGCCGCGCCTGCCGGGACGGCCTCCTCGATCGCCGCGAGGTCGGCGGCGTCCAGTGTGACGTCCAGAGCGCCGAGGGCCTCGGAGAGCCGGTCGCGGCTGCGGGCGCCGACGAGCGGCACGATGTCCTCGCCCCGGCCGAGCACCCAGGCGATGGCGATCTGGGCGACCGAGACGCTCTTCTGCTCGGCGATCTTGCGCAGGGCGTCGACCAGGTCCAGGTTGTGCTGGAGATTTCCGCCCTGGAAGCGGGGGCTCATGGCGCGGAAGTCGCCCGGGGCCAGCTCGCGGTCACGGCTGAAGTGTCCGCTGATCAGGCCGCGCGAGAGCACACCGTACGCCGTGACGGCGATGCCCAGCTCGCGGCAGACCGGCAGGATGGCGTCCTCCACGGAGCGGGAGATCAGTGAGTACTCGATCTGCAGATCGGAGATCGGGGCCACACCCGCCGCGCGCCGGATCGTGTCCGCGCCGACCTCGGACAGGCCGATGTGGCGGACATGGCCGGCCTCGACCAGCTCGGCGATGGCGCCGATGGTCTCCTCGATCGGGACATCGGGATCGACGCGGGCGATCCGGTAGATGTCGATGTGGTCGGTGCCGAGCCGCTGGAGCGAGTACGCGGCGAAGTTCTTCACGGCGGCGGGACGGCCGTCGTACCCCGTGAACGCTCCTTCGACCGTGCGCAGCGCTCCGAACTTCACGCTGGTCAGGGCTTGTTCACGAGCGGCGCTCGGGGCGGTGCGCAGCGCCTCGTTGATCAGTAGTTCGTTGTGTCCCATGCCGTAGAAATCGCCGGTGTCCAGCAAGGTGATGCCCGCGTCGAGCGCGGCGTGGACGGTGGCGATCGACTCGGTGCGGTCGCTCTCGCCGTACAGGGCGGACATGCCCATGCAGCCGAGGCCCAGAGCGGAGACCTGCGGGCCGGTGGAGCCGAGGGTGCGGGTGGCGATCATGAGGACTCCCGTGATGGAGGAGAGGAATGTGCGCTTGACGAGAAGGGGAACGGACTGTGCCATCACCATGGCATGACGGATGACAGATTTCAATATCTGTCAGTCCATTTCTGTGATGCTTCACCCGGACGGGTCGAAAAGCGCGTGCCACGCCCGGTCCGTCCGGGTACGGTTCCCGCATGTCCTCCTTCTTCCAGATCTACGAGTGAGAGCGCGGCGGGAACCGACCACCCCGCCGCTCACCGGATCGATTCCAGGTCGCTCACGACCTCACGTCTCATGACGTCTCACCACGAATGGGAGAGCCCCGTGGCCAAGAGCCGCAACAACCTTCTCGGTGTGGGCGGACAGCGCAAGAAGCTGTCCCGCGCCGATCAGCAGGGCGCGGGCACCGCGCGCAACGCCGACCGCAGGACGGCGGACGAGAAGAAGCAGGAACTGCTGCGCCGCATGCGCGAGCGCGCCGGCTCCGGGCAGGACCCGCAGCCCGCGGACTCCGCGACGCCGGCGCCCGAGGGCGACTCCGCGGCGCAGAGCTGACGCCGTCCCGCCACCTGTACGACCGTGGGGGCGGGGGGCCCCAAGGTGTTTAGGGCCCCCCCCCACGAGCTTAACCCGGCCGCGGAGGTGCAGACGGGCGCCCCCGCCGCCCCCCCGGGGGCCCCTCACCACCTTGGGTCCCGCGCCCCCACGCCGTTCTCGTACCCCGGTCCGGTCAGTGACCGTCCGGGCGCCCGCTCAGGCCTCCGTGCGCGTGCCCGGACCTGTCGCCCGGGCCGCGCCCGTCCGCCGGACCCCGCGCGGCGACGTACGCCCCCGCCAAGGACGCGCCCCCGCGCCGGGCCGTGGCGTCCTCACGTCGAGGGGCTCGCCGCCGCGGCCACGACCCCCGGGGGGGGGGCGGCGCCGGG
>NZ_JBHVWN010000008.1:7857-14362 GCF_042882275.1 Streptomyces sp. NPDC058231
GACGAGGATCGGCTGGCCGAACTCGAACCGCCGACTGATGTCGTCGGGGGGGGCGCGGCGCGCGGGGGCGGGGGGGGGGGCGCGGGGGCGGGGCCCGGCCGGTGTCTCCAGCTGCTCCGCGGTCAGCCGGGCGGTCCTCCGCGCCCAGGGCCCACTGGTCAGCATGCCGACGAGGAGTACGCACAGCCCGCAGCCGGTGATGATCCACCAGGCCGGCTTGCTCGCGTCCGCGAACGCGGCGGCGTACGAGGCGCCGCGCGGGGAACCGGTGCCGGCCACGCCCGCCGCCAGCACCGCTCCGATCACGGCGACCCCCAGGGTCCCGCCGATCTGCCGGCTGGTCGAGGCGACCGCCGCCGCGACTCCGGCCTGCGAGCGCGGCATCCCGGAGACGGCGGTGTTGGTGATCGGCGCGTTCACCATGCCGAAGCCGATGCCGAACAGCAGATAGCCGGCGAACAGCATCACGTTCCGCGACTCCGCGTCGAACGCCGCGAACAGCAGCCCGCACGCGGTCATGGCCGAGCCCGCCACGAGCAGCGAGAGCCGGGGCCCGCGGCTGCCGACCAGCCGCCCGGACAGCGGGGCGCAGATGAAGGTGAGCGCCGCCATCGGCAGCATGTACAGACCGGCGTGCAGGGCGCTCAGTCCGCGCACGTTCTGCAGGTAGAGCGTGTTCAGGAAGAGGAAGCCGCTCAGTGCGGCGAATGCGCTGACCGCTATCGCGGTGGCACCGCTGAACGGGGCGCTGCGGAAGAACCGGAGATCGATCAGGGGCTCGGCGCGCCGGGGTTCGTACATCAGCAGCCCGGCCAGCGCGCACACGGTGATCGCGGCGAAGACCAGGATCCGCGGCGAGGCCCAGCCCGCGGAGGGCGCCTCGATGATGGCGTACGTCAGCGAACCGAGCAGCGCGACGACCAGCAGCTGCCCCACAGGGTCGGGGCGGCGCGGCTTCGGGGCGCGGGACTCGGGGACGTAGCGCCAGGTGAGCAGCAGCGCCGCAAGTCCCACCGGCAGGTTGATCCAGAAGATCGACCGCCAGCCGACCGAGTCCACGAGCAGACCGCCCACCAGTGGCCCCGCCGCCATCGAGATGCCGACGACCCCGCCCCACACCCCGATGGCACGGGCTCGCTCGCGCGGGTCGGTGAACGTGTTGGTGATGATCGACATGGCGACGGGGTTGAGCATCGAGCCGCCGACCGCCTGCACCATCCGGAACGCGATCAGCGATTCCAGGTTCGGCGCCACGGAGCAGAGCACCGAACCGAGGGTGAACAGGACGAGCCCGATCTTGAAGACCTTCCGCCGTCCGATCCGGTCGGCGGTGGAACCCGCCAGCATCAGCAGCGAGGCGAGAACGAGGGTGTAGGCGTCGATCGTCCACTGCATGCCGGCGACGTCGGCGTGCAGCTCGTGCTGCATGGAGGGCAGGGCGACGTTGAGGACGGTGTTGTCGAGACTGACGATCAGCAGACTCATGCAGCAGATCGCCAGCACGAGTTGCCGCCGTTTATGGCTGAGCTCGGGCATACATCGATAGTACGGTTAACTAACGAACCTCGTCGACGTGGCGCCCCGCCTCCCATGCCGGTGTCCACCGGAGCGGTGCCCCCCCGCGGGCGTGCCCACGGGGGCCGGACCCGCCGGGGCCGTGTCCGCCGAAGCCGCTCCCGGCATACGCGACAATGGAGCAATGACCACGCTCGCCCCCGCGCCCCCGCTGCTCCGGATCGGCCCGCACACCGTGCAGCCGCCGGTGGTCCTCGCCCCCATGGCCGGCATCACCAACGCCCCGTTCCGCACCCTGTGCCGGGAGTTCTCCGGCGGCAAGGGGCTGTTCGTCAGCGAGATGATCACGACGCGGGCGCTGGTCGAGCGCAACGAGAAGACCATGCAGCTCATCCACTTCGACGCGAGCGAGACCCCGCGCTCGATCCAGCTGTACGGAGTGGACCCGGTCACGGTCGGCAAGGCCGTCCGCATGATCGTCGACGAGAACCTCGCCGACCACATCGACCTGAACTTCGGCTGCCCGGTCCCCAAGGTGACCCGCAAGGGCGGTGGCTCGGCGCTCCCGTTCAAGCGGCCGCTGCTGCGCGCCATCCTCAACCAGGCCGTCTCCAACGCGGGCGACCTGCCCGTCACCATCAAGATGCGCAAGGGCATCAACGACGACCACCTCACCTACCTCGACGCGGGCCGGATAGCGGTGGAGGAGGGCGTCACGGCCGTCGCCCTGCACGGCAGGACCGCCGCCCAGCACTACGGCGGCACCGCCGACTGGGACGCCATCGCCCGTCTCAAGGAGCACGTCCCGGAGATCCCGGTCCTCGGCAACGGTGACATCTGGTGCGCCGACGACGCCCTCCGGATGATGCGCGAGACCGGCTGCGACGGCGTGGTCGTGGGTCGTGGCTGCCTGGGCCGCCCCTGGCTCTTCGGCGACCTGGTGAGCGCCTTCGAGGGTACGGGGACGAGGCAGGCACCCACGCTGCGCGAGGTCGCGACGGTCATGGTGCGGCACGCCACGCTGCTGGGGGAGTGGATCGGCGACGAGACCCGCGGCGTGATCGACTTCCGTAAGCACGTGGCCTGGTACCTCAAGGGCTTCTCGGTCGGCTCGGAGATGCGCAAGAAGCTCGCGGTCACCTCGTCGCTCGACGAGCTGGGCGGGCAGCTGCACGAGCTCGACCTGGACCAGGCATGGCCGGACGGGGCGGACGGGCCGCGCGGGCGCACCTCCGGGAACAACCGCGTGGTGCTGCCGGACGGCTGGCTGAAGGACCCCTACGACTGTTCGGGCGTGAGCGCGGACGCGGAGCTCGACACCTCCGGCGGCTGAGGCACCGGGTGCCCCCGACCCGTCTGCTCATCTGAGCGCCGGACGGGGGTGGATCGGATGATGCGGGGCGCCGCGGCGGCGCGATGGAGGCATGTCGCGGCGTCCCGTCCGCTTTTCTTTCGCGCCTTGCGGTCGACGGGTGACGCTGCGTCGCCACGAGGGCGCCCGGATGGCGACATCTGAGCGCCTGTCGGGGCGTGATTCTCGCCACCCCTGAGGGGCTGATTGCTCAGATGAGCACATTCTGACGAGCTGCATTTCTCAAATGATGGCACTGGGTGCCACTGGGGTTTACTTTGATCGATCGACGGGTTCGCTACTCGCTGTGCGCGATTGGCCTCACTTTGGATACTTAATGTAGTTATTCGTTCAAGAGTCGAACGATCGTGCCTGTGGAGTGATACCCGAGCGTGACTTTCGATCTGCTGGCGGACGAGTGGTTAAGGCCGCATGACGCGCAAGTGGACGTACCCAGACACCTTCGATCTGGGTATGTTCCTCGCCGTCAGGGCAGCCACCCGAGTCCTCTAGGAGTCGAGACCCGTGTCGGAAAACAAAGATCCTCACGTATCCACGTCGGAGCTCCAGGGTCAGAAGTTCGTTTATGACTTCACCGAGGGCAACAAGGATCTGAAGGACCTGCTCGGCGGCAAGGGCGCCAACCTCGCCGAGATGACCAACCTCGGGCTGCCCGTCCCTCCGGGCTTCACCATCACCACCGAGGCGTGCAAGGTCTACCTCGACAGTGGTGAGGAGCCGACGGAGCTCCGCGACGAGGTGAGTGCGCACCTCGCCGCCCTGGAGAAGCGGATGGGCAAGAAGCTCGGCCAGGCCGACGACCCGCTGCTGGTCTCCGTCCGCTCCGGCGCGAAGTTCTCGATGCCCGGCATGATGGACACGGTCCTCAACATCGGCCTCTCCGACGAGTCCGTCGTCGGCCTCACCGCCCAGGCCGGCGACGAGCGGTTCGCGTGGGACTCGTACCGCCGTCTCATCCAGATGTTCGGCAAGACCGTCCTCGGGGTCGACGGCGACCTCTTCGAGGAGGCGCTGGAGGCGGCGAAGGACGCCAAGGGCGTCACCGTCGACGTGGATCTGGACGCGGCCGACCTGAAGAAGCTGGTCAAGCAGTTCAAGAAGATCGTCACGCGCGACGCCGGACGCGAATTCCCGCAGGACCCGCGGGAGCAGATGGACCTGGCCATAAAGGCCGTCTTCGACTCGTGGAACACCGACCGCGCCAAGCTCTACCGCCGCCAGGAGCGCATCCCCGGCGACCTGGGCACGGCCGTCAACATCTGCTCGATGGTCTTCGGCAACCTCGGCCCCGACTCCGGTACGGGGGTCGCCTTCACCCGCGACCCGGCCAGCGGCCACGCCGGTGTCTACGGCGACTACCTGCAGAACGCACAGGGCGAGGACGTCGTCGCGGGTATCCGCAACACCGTGCCGCTCGCCGATCTGGAATCGATCGACAAGACGTCGTACGACCAGCTGATGCAGATCATGCAGACCCTCGAAACGCACTACAAGGACCTGTGCGACATCGAGTTCACCATCGAGCGCGGCCGGCTGTGGATGCTCCAGACCCGGGTCGGCAAGCGCACCGCCGGTGCCGCCTTCCGGATCGCGACGCAACTCGTCGACCAGGGACTCATCGACGAGGCGGAGGCGCTGCAGCGGGTCAACGGGGCGCAGCTGGCGCAGCTGATGTTCCCGCGCTTCGACGAGGAGGCGAAGACGGTCCTGCTCGGCCGCGGCATCGCCGCCTCGCCGGGCGCCGCGGTCGGCAAGGCGGTCTTCGACTCGTACACCGCCGTCAAGTGGTCCCGCTCGGGCGAGCAGGTCATCCTGATCCGCCGCGAGACCAACCCGGACGACCTCGACGGCATGATCGCCGCGGAAGGCATCCTGACCTCGCGCGGCGGCAAGACCTCGCACGCCGCCGTCGTCGCCCGCGGCATGGGCAAGACCTGTGTCTGCGGCGCCGAGGAGATCGAGGTCGACACCAAGCGGCGCCGGCTGACCGTCGGTGACACCGTCGTCGAGGAGGGGGACGTCGTCTCCGTCGACGGTTCCACCGGCAAGGTGTACCTCGGCGAGGTCCCCGTCGTGCCGTCCCCGGTCGTGGAGTACTTCGAGGGCCGCATGCACGCGGGCGCCGACGACGCCGACGAGCTGGTCGCCGCCGTGCACCGGATCATGGCGTACGCGGACCGGGTGCGCCGGCTCCGGGTGCGGGCCAACGCGGACAACGCGGAGGACGCGCTGCGGGCGCGCCGGTTCGGCGCCCAGGGGATCGGCCTGTGCCGCACCGAGCACATGTTCCTCGGTGAGCGCCGCGAGATGGTCGAGAGGCTGATCCTGGCCGACACCGACGACGAGCGGGAGACCGCGCTGTCCGCCCTGCTGCCGTTGCAGAAGGCCGACTTCATCGAGCTGTTCGAGTCGATGGACGGACTGCCCGTCACCGTACGGCTGCTCGACCCGCCGCTGCACGAGTTCCTGCCCGACATCACCGAGCTGTCGGTACGGGTCGCGCTCGCCGAGTCCCGCAAGGACGCGAACGAGAACGACCTGCGGCTCCTCCAGGCCGTGCACAAGCTGCATGAGCAGAACCCGATGCTCGGCCTGCGCGGTGTCCGTCTCGGCCTGGTCATCCCCGGCCTCTTCGCCATGCAGGTCAGGGCGATCGCCGAGGCGGCCGCGCACCGCAAGAACGCCAAGGGCGACCCGCGCGCCGAGATCATGATTCCGCTCGTCGGCACGGTCCAGGAGCTGGAGATCGTCCGTGAGGAGGCCGACCGCGTCATCACCGAGGTCGAGGCGGCCACCGGGACCCAGCTGAAGCTGACCATCGGGACGATGATCGAGCTGCCCCGCGCCGCGCTGACCGCAGGTCAGATCGCGGAGGCCGCGCAGTTCTTCTCGTTCGGCACGAACGACCTGACCCAGACGGTGTGGGGCTTCTCCCGTGACGACGTGGAGGCCTCGTTCTTCACCGCGTACCTGGAGAAGGGCATCTTCGGGGTGTCGCCGTTCGAGACGATCGACAAGGACGGCGTCGGTGCCCTGGTCCGCAGTGCCGTCGCGGCCGGCCGGGCCACCCGTCCGGACCTGAAGCTCGGCGTCTGCGGCGAGCACGGCGGCGACCCGGAGTCGGTGCACTTCTTCCACGAGGTGGGCCTCGACTACGTCTCCTGCTCACCGTTCCGTATCCCGGTCGCCCGCCTGGAGGCGGGCCGGGCCGCCGCGGAGTCGAAGGGCAGCGACAGCCGCTGACCCGAGTACCTCCCCGGACTCCGGGGCCGTCGTCGGCTCACCCGTACCCTCACCGACCCGACGACGGCTCCGGGCAACCTGGAGCGGCGGCGCCCTGTGCGGGGGCGCCGCCGCTTCGTCGTCCCCGGCTCCGGGACCGGAGCCGACCTGTCCGGATCCCGCCCGGCGGCGAGGGGGCGCACAAGCGCTTTCGGTGATCGTCCGTCTCGTTGCTTCGTTCAATACGCAAAGATATAGGCGGTGAACGGACCGGGGTGGGGGGGCGCGGGGGCCCCCCCCCGGGCGGCCCCCCCGGGCCCCCCGCGGGAGGTAAAAAAAAATCAAGCCCACCCCCAGGGGGTGTGGTGGGTTTGGGGGGGGGGGGGGGGGGTGTGT
>NZ_JBHVWN010000008.1:14372-68398 GCF_042882275.1 Streptomyces sp. NPDC058231
GGGGCCCAAGTCGTGTTTTGGGTTATGGCCGTTATCTTCTTTGTTTAATCTAAAAAATTTTCGGGGGGTTCCGGGCGCGGGGCGCCGCCCTTGGCCCCCCCATCCATGGGCCGCACCCGGCTTACCCCCGTCAGGCACGGAGCCGCACCATGCGCCGACCGCCGCAGAGCGAGCAAAACCCCCCACGGCCTTCACTCGCTCTTCCGGTCGGCTCAGGTTTTCGTACCCGACGTCGTACAGCTTTTCGGGTGCCGGGGGCCGGAGCGAGACGTTTCACCTCTGGCCGAAACCCCGTGGTGACGTCCTGTGACGGTCCGCATACCCTGATGCGGGGGGAAGTTGCGGGTGCAATAGGTGGGGGTTCGGTGCTGCGTATCCATGTGTCCGGGATGGACCTTTCCAAGGTGCGGATGGCCACCCGGCCGGACGCACTCTGGGAAACCATTCTGAGTTTCCACCGGCTGAGGGACCGGCGTGGCTCCACGGTCTTCGGGCAGTGGCGTACCGAAACCCGGCCCCGGTTGCACGGTGAGACCCGACTGCTGTCCGCCCTGGTGCCGTCCCGCGGCTACTTCCCGGACTTCCTCACGCCCGCCGGGCAGGCGGCCGGTGAGCCGTACGGTCTCGACGCAGGCCTGGAGGCGCTGCGCGACACCCCGCCCGAGCGGCTGCACACCGAGCTCGCCCTGCTGCCGGCGGGTCGTCCCGAGCCGGGACGGCCCGCACCCCTGGGCGGGCGGCCCGGTGGCGGACGCGGTGTGCGCAGCGGCGGGGTGCGGCCCGCGGGCGGACGCCCCGGCGGCGGGCGGGCGGGCCCGCCGGTCCGGCTGGACGCGCTCTCCGAGGGGCGTGCCGAACCCCTCGGGCGGCTCATCGCCGCGCTCCGTGGCTACCACAGCGCCGCCGTCGAACCGTACTGGCCGCACATCAGGGCCAGCGTCGAGGCCGACCGCGCGGTCCGAGGCCGCGCCCTGCTCGACGGTGGCGCCGACGAACTCCTCGCTTCCCTGGCGCCCGTGATCCGGTGGCGGGCCCCGGTGCTGGAGGCCGACTACCCCGTCGACCGCGACGTTCATCTGGACGGGCGGGGGCTGCTTCTCCAGCCCTCGTTCTTCTGCCGCTCCACCCCGGTCGTCTACCGCGACCCGAAACTCCCGCCGGTCCTCGTGTACCCCGTCACCCACTCCGCCGCCCCGGTCTTCGCCGAACGGGGCCCGGGCCCCTGGCTGGGCCGGCTCCTCGGCAACACCCGCTCCACCGTTCTCCAGACCATCGGCGACGGCTGCACGACCAGCGAGCTGGCCCGCCGGGCGGGGGTCTCCCTTGCCTCGGCGAGTCAGCACGCCTGTGTGCTGCGGGAGGCGGGACTCGTGCGCACCCTGCGGCACGGCAGTTCGGTCCTGCACACCCTGACCCCGCTCGGCGGTTCGCTCCTGCGGGGCGGCGCACCGCTCGCGCTGTCATGATGGCCGGGAAGTTTTCTTCGCCGCCCGCGATGAGTTCGGCGGCCGCCTGCCGTCTACCCCTCGAAGGCGCCCCGACGGCGCGCCACCGGAGAGAAGAGACAGTCATGCCCCAGATGATCTTCCTGAACCTGCCGGTCAAGAACCTGGAGACGACGAAGGGCTTCTTCGGCAAGCTCGGTTTCTCGTTCAACCCGCAGTTCAGCGACGAGAACACCGCGTGTCTCGTCATCAGTGACACGATCTTCGCGATGCTCCTCACCGAGCCGCGCTTCAAGGAGTTCACCAAGAAGGAGATCGTCGACGCGTCGAAGTACACCGAGGCGCTGTTCGCCCTGAGCGCGGAGAGCCGGGAGAGGGTCGACGAGCTCGTCGACACGGCGCTCGCCTCCGGCGGGTCGCCCGCCAACGAGACGGTGGATCAGGGATTCATGTACGGCCGTTCCTTCCAGGACCCGGACCACCACATCTGGGAGGTCGTCTGGATGGACCCGGCCGTGGTCCAGGACCAGGGCTGAGCGCTGCATCCGTCGCGTGCGTCAGCCGGTGAGTCCGGGCCAGGTCACCCCCGTGAGCTGCTCCGACGCCACCCACAGCCGCTCGCCCGCCACATCGTCGAGCGTCCAGCGTGTCCGCCGGGACGGGGCGGGCGCACCCCGCCAGCCCAGCAGCTTCGGACCGGTGAAGGAGTCGGGGCGCACGCCGGGCGCGGTGGCCGCGTACAGCGTCGGCAGCGCACCGGACGACGCGGGCTGGGCGATGATCCGGTTGCCGAGTTCGAAGACCCGCGCAGCCGCCCTGCGGTTCTCCATCCGCGCGCCCGCGGTCTGCAGATTGGTCGCCGCGTAACCGGGGTGGGCAGCGGCGGCCACGAGGCCGGAGCCGGCCGCCGCGAGCCGGCGCGACAGTTCATGGATGAAGAGCAGGTTCGCGGTCTTCGAGCGCCCGTAGGCGATCCAGCGGCGGTAGTTGTGCTCGCTGTTGAGGTCACCGATGTCGATGTCGGACACGGCGTGCATCGCGCTGGACACACTCACCACCCGGGCCCCGGGGGTGCCGAGCAGCTTCGGCAGGAGCAGGCCGGTGAGGGCGAAGTGCCCGAGGTGGTTGACCCCGAACTGGGCTTCGAAGCCGTCGGCCGTCCTCCCGTACGGCAGGGCCATCACCCCCGCGTTGTTGATCAGCAGGTCCAGCCGGTCGGACGGGTACGAGGCGGCGAACTCCCGCACCGAGGAGAGGTCGGCGAGGTCCAGTGGCACGAACTCCGCCTCCGCGCCCGGCACGGCCGCCCGGACGCGTGACTCGGCCTCCTTGCCGCGGTCCTTGTCACGGCAGGCGAGCAGCACACGTGCGCCGCTGCGCGCCAGCTCGCGTGCCGTGATCAGCCCGATGCCGCTGTTGGCTCCGGTGATCACGGCCGTACGGCCGCTCTGGTCGGGGATGTTGCTCGCGTTCCAGCCCTGGCTCATGGATCAAGCGTACGGCCGGGAGCGGTTGGCCGGAATCGGCCGCCGGACGGTCCCGTCACCTCAGGCCGCTCCGTCAGGCGGCGCGCACCGCGTAGACCGGGACCGATACCTCGTCGTCGTCCAGGCAGACCCCCGTCGCCAGATCGAAACGCTGCTTCAGCAGGGGAGAGGCGACGAAGGGCCGTCCCCCGGACGAACCGGTCAGGCCGCGCGAGAGGACGTACGCCCCGGTGAACGGGTCCCGGTTGTCGATCGCGTACGCGCGCCCGGCCCGGTCCACGAAGAGCGCGACCTGACGACCGTCCGGGAGGAGCGCGGCGACGCCGCGGCCCGGGGTCAGCCGCGACAGCTCGCAGACCGTGAACCAGCCTTCTCCGTCGGCGAGCTGGACCATCGCGGTCTGCCGCGCCGTCACCGTCGTCTGAGTGGTCATCGGGAAGTGGTCCCTTCGAGAGTGCGGACGGCGAGCACCGGTCCGGCGAGGATCTCCAGGTCGGGCCTGACCTGGTCGCGTTCCGGGACGAATTTCACCGACGGGTCGGGTGCGTCCGGTGCGTTGACGAACGTGACGAAGCGGCTCAGCCGCTCCGGGTCGTTGATCGTCTCGGCCCATTCGTCGCGGTAGCCGGCGACATGGTCCGCCATCAGCCGCTCCAGCTCGTCGCAGAGCCCGAGCGTGTCGTGGACGACGACGTCCCGTACGTGGTCGAGACCGCCCTCGATGCGGTCCAGCCAGGTCGAGGTGCGCTCCAGGCGGTCGGCGGTGCGGATGTAGAACATCAGGAACCGGTCGATGAGGCGGACCAGTTCGGCGTCGGAGAGATCCTGGGCCAGCAGATCCGCGTGGCGCGGTTCGGCGCCGCCGTTCCCTCCGACGTACAGGTTCCAGCCTCCGACCGTGGCGATGATGCCGAAGTCCTTGCCGCGGGCCTCCGCGCACTCCCGGGCGCAGCCGGAGACCGCCGACTTCAGCTTGTGCGGCGAACGCAGCCCGCGGTAGCGCAGCTCCAGGTCGATCGCCATCTTCACCGAGTCCTGCACGCCGTACCTGCACCAGGTCCGCCCCACACAGGACTTGACCGTGCGCAGCGACTTTCCGTAGGCGTGCCCGGACTCGAACCCGGCGTCCACCAGACGTGTCCAGATCAGCGGCAGCTGGTCGACCCGGGCGCCGAACAGGTCGATCCGCTGACCACCGGTGATCTTCGTGTAGAGGCCGAAGTCGCGGGCGACCTCGCCGATCACGATCAGCTTCTCCGGGGTGATCTCGCCCCCGGGAATGCGCGGCACGATCGAGTACGAGCCGTTGCGCTGCAGATTGGCCAGGAAGTGGTCGTTGGTGTCCTGCAGGGCGGCCTGCTCGCCGTCCAGCACGTACCCGCTCGCACCGACCGTCGGCGCCAGCGAGGCGATGACCGAACCGACGGTGGGCTTGCAGACCTCGCAGCCGTCCCCGCCGCGCGCCGTCTCCCGACCGTGCGAGTCGAGGAGTTCGGCGTACGACGTGACACCGAGGGTGCGGACGATCTCGTACAGCTCGCTCCGGGTGTACGGGAAGCAGCCGCACAGGCCCCTGTCCTCGCTCTGCGGCATCAGCTGCCCGATCACCTTGACGCAACTGCCGCAGCCGGTACCGGCCTTGGTGCACTTCTTCACCTCGGGCAGCGTGGTGTGCGCGCAGATCGCGCCCTTGGTCACGTTGTGGCAGGAGCAGATCACGGCCTCGTCCGGCAGGGCGGACGGGCCGAGCGTGACCGGGCCGCCCGCGCCGGCCGGCAGCACCAGCTGCTCCGGCGCGACCGGCAGGACAGTGCCGGTCATCGGCCGCAGCGTCCCGTACTGGTCGGCGTCCCCGATCAGCACCCCGCCGAGCAGCGTGCCGTCCCGGCCGATCACCAGCTTCTTGTAGACGCCGGAGCGGGAGTCCGCGTACACCACGTCGAGGCAGCCCTCGGCCGTGCCGTGCGCGTCGCCGAAAGACGCCACGTCCACCCCGAGCAGCTTCAGTTTCGTCGAGAGATCGGCGCCGGTGAACGCCGCCCGCCCGCCCGCGATCACCTCGGCGGCGGTCTGCGCCATCTCGTACCCGGGTGCGACGAGTCCGTACACCCGGCCGTCGGAGGCCAGCGCGCACTCGCCGATCGCGAAGACCGCCGGGTCCGAGGTACGGCACTCCGCGTCGATGATGACGCCGCCGCGCGGCCCGACCGCCAGGCCGCAGTCGCGGGCCAGCTGGTCCCGGGGGCGTACACCCGCGGAGAAGACCACCAGGTCGGTGGCGAGCGACGAACCGTCGGAGAGCGACATGCCGTTCACCGCGCCGTCCGCGCCCGCGGTGACCTCCTGTGTGCCGACGCCCGTGTGCACGGTCAGACCCATGGACTCGATGGTGCGCAGCAGCGCCGCGCCCCCGCCCTCGTCGACCTGTACCGGCATCAGCCGGGGCGCGAACTCCACGACGTGGGTGTCGAGCCCCAGCCCCTTCAGGGCCCCCGCCGCCTCCAGCCCCAGCAGCCCGCCGCCGACGACCGCACCGGTCGTCGCCGTCCTCGCGTACTCCTCGATCGCGAGGAGGTCCTCGATGGTGCGGTAGACGAAGCAGCCGTCGGAGTCCTTGCCGGGGACCGGTGGAACGAACGGGTACGAACCGGTGGCCAGCACGAGGGTGTCGTATGCGAAGGTCTCCCCGGACCGCGCGGTGACCGTGCGGGCCCCGCGGTCGAGGGATTCGGCGGGGTCGCCCAGGTACAGCTCGAAGCCGTGCCGTTCCATGAAGCCGGGCTCGACGAGCGAGAGATCGTCCGGGGTCCGCCCGGTGAAGTACGAGGTCAGCTGGACCCGGTCGTAGGCGGCGCGCGGCTCTTCGCAGAGCACGACGACCCGGGCCGTGCCCGCGGCCGCGGTCAGACCGCGCTCGGCGAGTGCCTCGAGGAACCGCTGGCCCACCATTCCGTGCCCGACGACCACGATCGTCGGGACGGCGGAGACACGGTCGGTCGGGGGCGTGGACACCGGCATCTCAGAGACCTCCGTCGTCGGTGAGCAGGTGGAGCAGGGACGTACGGGCGGGGAGCCGTGCGCCCGCCGTCCCGGCGCAGGTCGCCACCGCATGCGCCGCGTCCTCCGTCCGTGTCTTCATGGTGAGAAGCGTGCGCGGACGGTGTTACCCGACCGGATCCCCGCTGTTTCCCGGGAGGAACCTTGCGCTCAGCGTCTCCGGAAGGGGCCTGTGAGGGCCGCGGACGCCCGGAACCTCAGAGTTGGCTCAACTTTCCGGCGATCCCGCAGAGACAGTTGGACGGGACACGTATCGCCTTCATAAAGTCGTGGGCATGCCCGAGATAACCCTGACCACCCTCGTTGTCCTCTGCCTCGCCGCAGCCGCCGCGGGCTGGATCGACGCGGTGGTGGGCGGCGGCGGGCTGCTCCTGCTGCCCGCGCTGCTGCTCGGCCTGCCGCACGTCCCGGCCGCGCATGTCCTCGGCACCAACAAGGCGGTCGCCATCGTCGGCACGTCGGGCGCCGCCGTGACATACGTCCGCAAGGCGCCGGTGAAGGTCGGGACGGCTCTGCGGATCGGGCTCATGGCACTGGCCGGGTCGATGACCGGCGCCTTCTTCGCGGCAGGGATCAGCAGCGACGTACTCCGTCCGGTGATCATGGTGGTGCTGCTGGCGGTGGCGGCGTTCGTGATGCTGCGGCCGCAGTTCGGCAAGCAGGCGGCCGCGGTCGCGGACCGCAGGGTCACCCGGGCCCGTGCCGTCACCGCGATCGCTCTGGTCGGCGGTGGCATCGGCTTCTACGACGGCCTCTTCGGCCCGGGCACCGGCACATTCCTGGTGCTCGCGCTGACCGCCGTACTCCACCTCGACCTGGTGACGGCGTCCGCCACCGCCAAGATCGTCAACGTCTGCACCAACGCCGGCGCGCTCGTGATGTTCGCCTACCAGGGCAGTGTGATGTGGCAGCTGGCCGCGCTGATGGCGGTGTTCAACCTGGCGGGCGGGCTGCTCGGCGCGCGGATGGCGCTGCGCAAGGGCAGCGAGTTCGTCCGCGGCGTCCTGCTCGTCGTGGTGTTCTCGCTGGTCGCGAAGCTCGCCTTCGACCAGTGGGCGTGAGCGGCGCGGTTCCCGTCAGCGCACGCCGGTGAGGTGCGCGTACGCGACCACATTGCCCTGATAGCCGGTGGTCGGCGAGAACCCGCCGCCACAGGTGATCAGCCGCAGCGAGGCGAACGGCGAGGCGCCGTAGACCCGCCGGTCGGGGAAGTTCTTGTTCGCGTACACCTCGATGGCGTCGAGCGCGAAGACGGCGGTGTGCCCGTCCTGGCGGAGCACTTCGACGGTGCTTCCCTTGGCCAGGGAGCCCAGGTCGTAGAAGACGGACCGTCCCTGGGCGTTGTCGACATGGCCGGCGATGAGCGCGGTGCCCTTGGCGCCCGGCGGGGTGCCGTTCTTGTACCAGCCGACGAGGTTGCGGTCCGCGGCGGGCGGCACGTCGAGACTGCCGTCGGGCCTGAGTCCGAGCCGGACCATCGGGGCGTCCACCTTGATGCTGGGGATGCGGAGCCGTACGGGCTCCGAGGGCCGCAGCGGGTCGGCCATCGGCGAGCCCGGCTGCACTTCGGGCCCTCCCGCGGCGAAGGCCTGGGCAACGGCCGGCTGCGGCGGCACCACCACGGTTCCGGCGCCGTTCCGGATCAGCCAGATGCCGAACAGTGCCGTGATGGCGACCAGCCAGCCCTTGGCCTTCTGGGACACGGGTGTTCCTCCGGGGTGGGTAGGAATGGGGATGAGATGGGTCCCGTCCCGGCGGCGCGAGGCCACCGGGACGGAATCCTGGCGGTACGGGGGCGTGTATACGTCCCGTCAGCTGTCCGCCTGCGTGCCGCTCGCCCGACGACGCAGGAGCCAGGCTCCGCCGACGGCGGACGCGGCGAGAACGCCGACACCCGCCGCGATCTGGGTGGTGTCCGGGCGGACGCTGCCGCCGACACCAGTGTTGACGTGCCCCGAGGGGGAGGAGGGCAGGGCGGAGCCGTCGCGGCCGGAGCCGCCGCCCGAATCGAGTCCGTTGCCGTTGCCCGTGCCGCGTCCGCCGTTCCCGGTGTCGCGTCCGTTGCCGTTGCCGTTGCCGTTGCCGGTGCCGTGTCCGCCGTTCCCGGTGTCGCGTCCGTTGCCGTTGCCGTTGCCGTTGCCGGTGCCGTGTCCGCCGTTCCCGGTGTCGCGTCCGTTTCCGTTCCCGGTGTCCCGTCCCGAATCACGGCCGTTGCCGTTGCCGTTGCTGTGTCCGCCGTTCCCGGTGTCGCGTCCGGTGTCCCGTCCGTTTCCGTTTCCGTTCCCGGTGTCCCGTCCCGAATCACGGCCGTTTCCGTTCCCGGAATCACGTCCCGTGTCACGCCCGGAGCCGTTCCCGGTGTCCCGTCCGCTCTCGTTCCCGCCAGGGTTGTCCAGCCCGAACGGGACCTGGTTCCCCAGGAGTGAGCCGACCCCGCTGGTCAGGTCGTCGAGGGAAGGAGTGTCGCGCTGGGTGCCCGGGTCGTCGTCGCCGGAAACGTCGTCCTCCGTGCTCTTCGCCGCCTTCACCTGAAGGGTTCCGGTGGCTCCCTTTCCGTTCTCGCAGGACACATCGACGCTGTACGGGCCGGAGTCGGTCTTCTTCGGCACCGTGAACGTGCCGACCACCACCTCCTTGCGGGTGTCCGACGCCAGCCCGAAGGTTCCCGCTTCCAGGGAGTTCGCATCCCCGGTGGCCTTCGCGTCGTTCCCGCAAGCGGTGGTGGCCGCCGTGACCGTGGTGCCCGGTGCCGCGCTCGTCGGGGATATCTCCAGCTGCTCACGGTCTCCTGCGAACGCGGACGGCGCGGCGGCGGAGAGGCCGAGCGCTGCAGTGGCGAGCGCCGCGGCGGCGGCGCCGGTCACGAGGCGGGCAGGACTACGCATGAGGGTTTCCTCCGAGCAAAGGCGCTGGCGGGTGTCTCCTTGATTCGTAGCTAACGGTCGGCTCGCCGCCCATGCCTGTTGACGCCCAGTCAGCTTTCACCCGACCGGTCCGGGCGGACTCCTTCGCCGAAAGTCATGTGTGCAGGTCACGGCCGGTTTGGGGAGGGGTGAGGTCCGTCCCGCGGCGCACCGTGCCGATCGAGTGACGAGCTGCGGAAAGTGAGTGGCGTACATCACATGCATGACCTCGGCGGTCCCGGGCACATGGATGACACCCCCCACGGGACGGCCTTCCCCCCGCCGCCCCCGCCGCCGCTCCTGCCGGACCCACCCCCCCTGGGCCCGGCAGGAGCGGTTCCTCTGTGTCATCCCGGGGCGGCGGCGGACCAGATGACGGCCGGCGGCCGGACCCGGGCGCAGAGCGGGCGCCCCTCGGCATCGCTCAGGCGCAGTCGTGCGGTGAGATGTCCGGAGCGTACGGCGGCTTCGAGCACGGCCGGATCGATGTCGTCGAACATCAGCTTGGCCCGCCGGATCATGGAGAAGACCCCGCCGTCGTCCACGCTGCCCCACGACAGATAGACGAAGCGCCCGCCGAGCCGGTTCTGCACGTACGGACCGGTGACGGCGACGCCGTCACCGTCCGATGTGGCGGTGCAGTCCAGCGTCCAGGTGGCCGACGGGGCGTCGCCGGGGTGCAGGCCGAGCAGTTCGCCGGGCCTGTCCTTGCCCTGCACGCCGACATGGATGTTCTCGGCGCCGGGGAAGCCGCTGCCGGGCCCGCAGCTGCGGCCGGGGAGGTCCGAGCCCTCGATGTGGATCTGCATGCGCCCCATGCTCCACCCTGGCGCGCCGGAGCGTCCCGGGGAGTCCCGGAACCGTGCGCGAGCCGGCTCAGACGGTGTCCCAGGGGGCCGTCCCGTACGCGAGGGCCACCCGCTCCATCAGCTCGCCGTCGACCGTGAACTCCGTGTCGTCGATCCGCCGGACCGGTGCGATGCCCTGGGAGTTGGTGAGGAACGCCGACCGGTAGGCGCCGATCCCGTCCAGCGTCACCGGGCGCCGCGCGGACTCCAGCCCGACGCCCGGGAGCTGCTGCTGCAGCAGGGCCATGGTGATGCCGTGCAGCGACGGCGCGGCGGGCCAGACGACCGAAGTGCCGTCCCAGAAGGCGATGTTGGTGATCGCCCCCTCCGTCACCGCCCCGTCCGGCGCGGTCAGCAGTGCCTCGTCGAAGCCGGAGCGCGCGGCGAGCCGCCCGTAGTAGGTCTGGCCGAACTCGCCGGGACGCTTGATGTGCGGCACGGTGCGGGCATAGGGGACGGACATCAGGCTGTGCGGTTCGGCGGACTTCTGTGCCGGTCCGCGCACCGTGACCATGACGGTCGTCGCCGTCTCGTCCGGCGGGAGGAAGGCGTACACCCGGGTCGACGCGTCCCGTAGTCCCGCGCCGTCCAGGGCGTGCCGGACGAGGTCGCGCAGCCGTTCCCCGTCGAGCCCGTGGCCGAACAGTTCCTGGTTGGCGGAGTCCAGCCGGGCCAGATGGAGGTCGAGGCCGCGCACCCTCCCGCCCCTGACCTGCATGGCGGTGAAATGGCCGTAGCCGGCGAAGGCGGGGATCCGGAGATCCGCCTCGGTGGCTGCGTGGCCGTTGAACTCGGCGTACAGGGGTGCGGCGGTCGTCATGTGCCCACCGTATGCCGGGCGGTCGAACGAGTGCACTTGACCTCAACCTTGGTTGACATATGAGCCTCGTCGCATGGACCTCACCACACCTGCATCCTCCGCACCCGGCACGGGACCCCTGAACGTCGCGGTCGTCCTGGCGAGCAACCGCGAGGGCCGTTTCGCGCCCGTCGTCGCCGACTGGTTCCTCTCCCGCGCCGCCGGCCGCCCGGAGATCGAGACCGACCTCGTCGATGTCGCCGAACTCGACCTGCCGTTCGCCCTCACCCCTCGCCCGGATCCCGCCGCACAGGCCCGCCTGGCGCGGGTCTCGGCACGGCTCTCCGCCGCCGACGCCTTCGTCGTCGTCACTCCCGAGTACAACCATTCCTTTCCGGCTCCGCTGAAGAACCTCATCGACTGGCATCACGCCGAATGGCAGGCCAAGCCCGTCGCCTTCGTCTCGTACGGGGGAGTGTCGGGCGGGCTGCGGGCCGTCGAGCACCTCCGCCAGGTCTTCGCCGAGCTGCACGCCGTCTCCATCCGCGACACCGTCTCGTTCCACAACGCGGGCACGCTCTTCGACGACGAGGGCAGGCACCGGGACCCGGTGGCCGTCGATGCGGCGGCGAAGACGCTGCTCGACCAGCTGGTCTGGTGGGGGCGCGGGCTGCGGGACGCCAGGTCGGTCCGTCCGTACGGCGGCTGACGGGGCGCCGGGCGGAACACGGGCGGGTCCCGGAGCGCGCCTTGCTCCGGGACCCGCTCCGGGTCAGCCGACCGACACTGCCGACCAGGCCGCGGCCACCGCGTTCTGCTCCGCGCTGCCGGCCCCGTACAGGTCCTTCGCCGCGTCGAGCGTCGCGGTGCGGGCGCCCGCGTACTTGGTGGAGGACGTCATGTGGACGGTCAGTGCCCGGTACCAGATCTTGCCGAGCTTGTCCTTGCCGATGCCGCCCAGCGTCGCCCCGTTGCACGTGGTGCCGTTGTGCTGGACCCCGCCGATGGTCTTCGGGCCGCTGCCCTCGGCCAGCAGATAAGCGAAGTGGTTGGCGACACCGGACGAGTAGTGCACATCCAGGCTGCCGACCGACGAACTCCAGCAGTCCGCCGAACTGCCGTCCTTGGAGGGCTGGTCCATGAACCTCAGCGCGGCCTTGCCGAAGCCGGGCTTCACGAGCTTCTCGCCGATGAGGTAGTCACCCGGGTCCTGCGCGTTGTTCGCGTGGAACTCCACCAGCGTGCCGAAGATGTCGGAGGTCGCCTCGTTGAGCCCGCCCGACTCGCCCGAGTAGGTGAGATTCGCGGTCTTCGACGTCACGCCGTGCGACATCTCGTGCCCTGTCACGTCCAGCGCGACCAGCGGACCGAAGGTGGTGCCGTCACCGTCGCCGTACGTCATGCAGAAGCAACTGTCGTCCCAGAACGCGTTGTTGTACTTGTTCCCGTAGTGCACCCGGTTGTACGAGCCCTTGCCGTCGCCGGCGATGCCGTTCCGGCCGTGCACGTCCTTGTAGTAGTCCCAGGTCGTGTCGGTGCCGTACTGGGCGTCGGCCGCCGCTGATGCCCGGTCCGAGGTGGTGCCGTTGCCCCAGTGGTTGTCGGCGTCGGTGAACAGTGCCGCGGGCGCCCGGCTCCAGCAGATGGAGAGGATGCAGCTGTCGGTCTTGTTCTGGGCGTCGCCGGAGTAGGTGTTGCCGCGCGTCGCGTCCTTGAGCTGGTACGTCGATCCCGACAGCGTGGTCTCCAGCGGGACCGTGCCGCTGTAGAGCGACCGTCCGTCGCCGCTCGCCGTCTCCAGGCTGTCCCAGGCGTCGATCTGCCGGCCGGTGCGCGCGTCGGTGATCACGACGCGGGCGACGGGGTTGCCCAGTGAGTCCTTCCCGGCGGCCTCGGTGCGCCAGGCCAGCCTGGGCGCGCCGTGCAGGGCGTCCACGACGAGCTGCGGGCGGGCCGCGACCTTGAGGAGCTTCTCGCCGCGGTGGGCGGAGCGCAGGGCGGCCGTGCCCAGGTCGGCGGCGCTCGGTGCGGAGAGCGACGGGGTCACGGTCGGCACGGCGAGGTCGCCGCGGACGGCCCGGTCGGCGCTCCGGTACGCGCCGTCGGGGGCGAGATGGACGACGAAGTCGCCGCCGAGGACCGGCAGATGACGGAAGGTGCGGTCGTAGCGCACATGCTGGCTGCCGTCCTTGTCGACGACCACGTCGCGCACCGCGGTGCCCTGGGCGGCGGTGAGGCCGAGGGCGGTGGCATGCCCGGTGAGTGCCGCAGCGGCGTCACGGACGGCGGTGGCGCGGCTAGGGACCGGATGGCCGGCCGCGGCCGCGCCCGCGGTGGCGGTGAGGGTGGAGGCCAGCAGGGTGACAGCGGCGGCGGCCATGCCGAGGGGTGTGCGGCGTGATGCATGCCGGATCGATCTCATCGGACTCCTCGGAGTGCGTGGGGGCGAAGGCGGTCTGAGCTCGCCTCAGATTTAAGGGTTCATGACATGTCATGTCCATACCGCACGGGTGATGGAGGAGGACACGGCACCGAACCGCCCCGACAATCGACGAGAAGGACACGCCGCGGGCACAGGATCCGTGGAAACCGAAGAGTTGAGGAGACCGACGATGACGTCGCCGGCATGGCTGACCGTACTGACCACCACGGACAGCGAGGAGAAGGCCCACTCACTCGCCCAGGGGGCCGTGGAGGCAAGGCTCGCCGCATGCGCGCAGATCTCCGCGCCCGTCACCTCCGTCTACCGGTGGCAGAACGCCATCGAGACCTCCGAGGAGTGGCAGGTGCTGTTCAAGACCACGGCCGAGCGCTACGACGAGCTGGAGGAGCACCTCCAGGCGGCACACGACTACGACACCCCGGAGATCATCGCCGTGCCGGTGGTGCGCGGCAGCGCCCGCTACCTCGCCTGGCTGGCGGCGGAGACCGCCCCCGTCACGGCCCTCTGACCGTGCCCGGGACCGCCCCCGAACTGCCCTTCTTCGTCTACGGGACGCTGCTGCCCGGCGAACCCAACCACGACCTGTTCCTGCGCGGCCGGGCAGTCGCGGAACAACCGGCCCTGCTGCCAGGAGCCCTGCTCTACGAGGGCCCCGGATACCCGTACGCGATCGAGGGCCACGGCACCGTGCACGGCGTCCTCGTCACCGCGGCCCCCGGGGCCGGCGCGGAGCTGCTCGCACGCCTCGACCGGCTGGAGCGTTACCTCGGCGCGGGACACCCGGACAACCTGTACGAGCGGGTGGTCAGAGAGGTCCGTCTCCAGGCCGGGAGGCGGACCGGCACAGGCGCAGGCACCGGCACCGGGACATCCCGCGCCTGGGTCTACCTCGCGGCCGCTTCCGTCACCCGCTCCCTGCGAACCCGCGGCACACCCGTTCCCGGCGGCAACTGGCTCACCCGGCGGCCTCCGTCGGGGCGGTGAGCGCGCCGGGCCGCCGCTCTCATCGCCGACGGTCCGCCAGCGCCTTCCCCACCCCGTGCTCCGCGGGCCCCAGGAAGTGCGGATCCGGTCTGAAGACCACGTCCAGCGCCGCCTTCCCCGCCGCGAACATCTCCCGCGTCCCGCCGTAGTACCAGGTCACGTCGTGCCTGGCGTCGACCCCGACCCCGTACGCGTCGATCCCCGCGGCCCGGCAGAGCGCGATCGCCCGGCGGATGTGGAACCCCTGGCTCACCAGCACGGCCCGGTCCACCCCGAAGATCTTCTTGGCCCGCACACAGGAGTCCCAGGTGTCGAAACCGGCGAAATCGCTGACGACCCGCCGGTCGGGCACGCCGTGCGCGACGAGGAACGCGCGCATCGCATCGGGCTCGTCGTAGTCCTCGCGGCTGTTGTCGCCGGTCACCAGCACGACCCTCACCTTGCCGTCCCGGTAGAGCTCGGCGGCGGCCCGCAGCCGGTTCGCGAGGTACGCCGACGGCTTCCCGTCCCGCAGCCCCGCCCCGAACACCACGGCCACCTGCTGCGCGGGCGCCTCCGCGGTCGTCCTGACCCGGGCGTCGGCGGTGGTGTACAGCCACGTCGCGGGCGCCAGCCCCAGCACACAGGCGGCCATCACCCCCTGCACCGCCCATCGCTGCGCCCGCCGCGTCCGCGGCAACCGTGGCCGCAGCCGTCCGAGCCGCCCCATCCGTTGCGACCGCTTCCCCCGCATCGGAGCCCCCTGTTCAGTGTCGGTGCGTTACCTGACCTGACGAGCGGAAGGGCGGAAGGGTTCTGCCTCCTGGCGTTTTCCTCGCCCGGCGCGCCGGGCATCATGACACCCATGAACCGATCGAGTGCCTCCGTCGGCACCCAGGAGTGGGTGACCATCGCCGAGTACGAGAACCTGAAAGGCTGCCCGCACCCGGCGGCCGCCGTGCGTACGTGACTACGGGACCGAGGCATCGACTGGATGCCGTTCCCTCCCGATGACGTGTACTTCGACCTGGCCTGCGGCCCGGGGCCCGACGGCCGCTGGCACGGGTGGTTCACCGTCCACGTCCGCGCAACGGCTCTGTCTCCCCTGGGGCTTCACCCGGATCAGCCCTGGTCGCTGCCGAAGTCGCCGTCGCCACCGCGCTGGTGGCACGAGGCGGCGGAGCGCGCCCTGCACGCGTCACGTCCGCATCCCGGCCAGTAGCATCGTCCGGTGCTGCTTCCCCGCCTGATCGCCTCCGACCTCGACGGCACTCTGCTGCGCCGAGACGGCTCCCTGTCGCCCCGCACCCTCCGCGCCCTGCGCGCGGCCGAGGCCGCCGGGGCGGAGATCGTCGTCGTCACCGCCAGGCCTCCCCGGTTCGTCGACCGGCTCGCCGACGCGGCCGGCCTGGCGGGCACGGCGGTGTGCAGCAACGGCGCGCTCGTCTACGACCTGGGGACGCGTACGGTCGTCTCCTCCCGCGCGCTGTCCGTCAGCGTCGCCCGGCGGGTGGCCACCGCGGTCGCGGCGGCCGTGCCCGAGATCGGCTTCGCCCTGGAGACCGGCAACCAGGTGCTCTACGAACCGGCGTACCGGATGCGGTTCTCCGAGGACGAGGGCGCCGAGCTGCCCGTACCTTCACTGGCGGACCTGTGGCTGACCGACGTACCCGTCACCAAGCTGCTCGCCTGGTCCGACCGGCTCGACGCCGACACACTGCTGGACGCCGCCCGCGAAGGGGCGGGCGCGGCGGGCAGCGAGGTGCAGTTCACCCACTCCGGCGGACGGGGGCTCCTGGAGATCAGCGCCTCCGGCGTCACCAAGGCGGGCACCCTCGCCGAACTCTGCGCCGCGCGGGGGATCGACGCCTCGGAGGTCATCGCCTTCGGTGACATGCCCAACGACCTGACCGTCCTCGGCTGGGCGGGCACCGGCTACGCCATGGGCAACGCCCACCCGGCCGTACTGGCTGCCGTACCGGAGCACACGGTGTCCAACGAGGAGGACGGCGTCGCGCACGTCCTGGAACGCGTCTTCGGACTGCCGCCCGCTCCCTGACACCCCGGCTCCCGCCCCACCTCTGACGCCCCCGGCTCCCGCGCCGTGCCCCTGACACCGGCGACGGCCTCCCCGTGAGCCCGTGGCAAAGACCCGTCACCCCTGCGCAACGACCCGGCAACCTGCGCCCGGCACCATCGGTCCATGACGGAGTCGGCATCGGCACACCCTCGTGAATCCCTGCCTCTCGACAGCACGGCGCAACTGTTGTCCCGCATCACCGCACAGCTCGGCACCCAGCTCAGCCATGTCTCCCTGAACGGAACGCGCAGATTCATGCACCCGCCCGCGCAGCCCGCACCGGGCGCAGCCCCTGCCCTCGTCGCCGTCGCCCACGGCAGCCGCGATCCGCGGGCGCTGCGTACGGTCGTGAAGCTGCTGGACCGGGTGCGCGAACTCCGCCCCGGACTGGACGTCCGGCTCGGGCACATCGAGCTGAACGAACCGCTCCTGCCGGGCACCCTCGCCGGTCTGGGGACCGGTGAAGCCGTGCTGGTACCCCTGCTGCTGGGCCGCGGTCACCACGTCAAGCGCGACATACCGGCGGCGGCCGCGGCCGTACCCGCCCTGCGGACCACGGTCGCCGCGCCGCTCGGGCCGCATCCGCTGCTCGTGGAGGCGCTCCACGGCCGGCTCGTCGAAGCGGGCTGGCCCGCCGGGGAGACCGACGTCCGCGGCGCCGCGGTGGTCCTCGCCGCCGCCGGTTCACGCGATCCCGACTCGGCCTGCGACACCCGCCGCACCGCGCGGATGCTCAGCGAGCGGCTCGGCGGTGTTCCCGTGGTCCCCGCGTACGCCTCGGCCGCCACCCCCACCGTGCCGGTCGCCGTGCGAGCCCTCGCCGCCCGCGGCAGCCACCGGATCGCCGTCGCCTCGTACTTCACCGCGCCCGGACGCTTCGCGACGGCCGCCGCCGATGCCGCCCCCTGGATCGCCGCGCCCCCGCTCGGCGCCCATCCGGCGATGGCGCGGCTGCTCCTGCACCGGTACGACCGGGCAGTGGCCGACGCGCTCCCGGCGCACGAAGCCGTGATGAACGGCCATCTCCTGGCGTCAGCCTGAGCGACCTTGTCGGTCCGGCCGTTTACTGTCGGAACCATGGACGGTACGCAGGGCACAAAGGAACACGGCAGCGCGCCCTATGGTGCGGCCGACGCCGAGCGCTGGGACACCGAGCCCGACAAGCGGCCCGGCCGAACCGCCTTCCAGCGGGACCGCGCCCGCGTGCTGCACTCCGCGGCGCTGCGCAGACTCGCCGGGAAGACCCAGGTCGTCACGCCCGGAACCCGCAGCCTCGCCTGGGACGCCAGCCCCCGGACCAGGCTCACGCACTCCCTGGAATGCGCTCAAGTCGGACGGGAACTCGGCGCCGCACTCGGCTGCGACCCCGATCTGGTCGAGACCGCATGCCTGGCGCACGATCTGGGACACCCGCCGTTCGGCCACAACGGCGAACAGGCGCTCAACGACTTCGCCTCGGACTGCGGCGGTTTCGAGGGGAACGCGCAGTCGTTGCGGCTGCTGACCCGGCTCGAACCGAAGCGGTTCGTCCGCGACGTGCAGACCGGTGAACTGGCCAGCGTCGGACTCAACCTGACGCGTGCGGCGCTCGACGCCGCCACCAAGTACCCGTGGCCGCGCGGCGCCCACCCCACCGACCCGGACTCACCGAAATTCGGGGTGTACGAGGACGACCTGCCGGTCTTCCACTGGGCCCGTAAGGGCGCACCGCAGGACCGCAAGTGCTTCGAGGCCCAGGTGATGGACTGGTCCGACGACGTCGCGTACTCGGTGCACGACTTCGAGGACGGGCTGCACGCCGGCCACATCGACCCCGACTGCCTCTTCTCCGAAGCCGAGCGCCAGGACATCTGGGACGTCGCGATCGGACGGTACGTCCCGGCCGACACCGACCCGCAGGAGCTGGCCGACGCCCTCGACCGGCTCGTCGCCCAGGACTGGTGGCCGCACGGCTACGACGGGTCCGCCGTCGCCCAGGCCCGGCTGAAGGACGCGACGAGCCAGCTGATCGGCCGGTTCTGCTTCGCCGCCGAGACCGCCACCCGGCGTGCGTACGGGACCGGCCGCCTCGGCCGGTACGCGGCCGAGCTCGTCGTCCCGCGCGGGGCACGCTCCGAATGCGCGGTGCTGAAGGCGGTGGCCGACCGCTATGTGATGCAGCGCGCGGAGCAGGAGGCGATCCGCGCCGACCAGCGGATCATCATCGCCGAACTGGCGGCGGCGCTGACCGCACGTGCCCCGGAGGGACTGGAACCGCAGTTCCGCGCCCTGTACGACCAGGCGCCCGACGACCGTTCCCGCAAGCGGGTCCTGGTCGACCAGATCGCCGCCCTCACCGACGCCTCGGCCCGCTCCCTGCACGTCTCGCTCACCTCGCGGGGGCGGTGAGGGCCGCCGTGCCCCTGACGGCCGCTCGCGACCGCCCCGGCATCTCCCGAGGCGGCGGGCGCGGCGGCGGCCACCGGTCGAGCCGCGCCGCAGATGATGTGCTGGGTACACATTCCGCACTGCGCAGGGGAGCCGGGCCCGCCGTGAGCACAGCACACCCCATGCCCCGGTCCGCGGGTGGCGGCTGCGCGGGGACCCTGCCCCGCGCGGTGGCGGCCCGGCCGGCAGACAGACCTGTGACCACTGGGTGTGACCTGATCGGGGTACACCCTCTTTCGTCATCACGCTGCGTGCGGGACGCTCGCAGTCGGCGACGCCGCGCAGCAAGCACAGAGGAGGCATCAAGTGGTCGACGCACATCGGACGTTCGTCATCGTGGGCGGAGGGCTGGCAGGAGCGAAGGCAGCCGAGACACTCAGGTCGGAGGGGTTCAGCGGCCGGGTGATCCTCGTCGGCGACGAGCGCGACCATCCGTACGAACGGCCGCCCCTCTCCAAGGGCTATCTGGCAGGCAAGGAGGAACGCGACAGCGTCTTCGTCCATGAGCCTGCCTGGTACGCCGGCGCCGACGTGGAACTCCACCTGGGCACGCCCGTCACCTCGATCGACCGCGAGGCGCGCTCCGTGGAACTCGGCGACGGCACGGTCGTCCACTACGACAAACTGCTGCTCGCCACCGGGGCCGAACCGCGCCGTCTCGACATTCCCGGCACCGACCTGGCGGGCGTCCACCACCTGCGCCGCCTCGCCCACTCGGACCGGCTGAAGAACGTGCTGTCCGCGCTCGGCCGCGACAACGGCCATCTGGTGATCGCCGGGGCCGGCTGGATCGGCCTGGAGGTCGCCGCGGCGGCCCGTGGATACGGCGCCGAGGTCACCATCGTCGAACCGGAGTCGACCCCGCTGCTGCGGGTCATCGGCCCGGAACTCGGCCAGATCTTCACCGAGCTCCACAGCGACCAGGGCGTCCGCTTCCACTTCGGCGTCAGGCTCACCGAGATCATCGGCCAGGACGGTCTGGTCCTCGCCGTCCGCACCGACGACGGCGAGGAACACCCCGCCCACGACGTCCTCGCCGCGATCGGCGCCGCCCCGCGCGCCGCCCTCGCCGAAGCCGCGGGCCTCGACCTCGCCCCCCGCGGCGACGGCGGCGGCATCGCCGTCGACGCGTCGCTGCGCACCTCCGACCCGCACATCTACGCGGCCGGGGACGTCGCCAACGTGCGGCACCCGCTGCTCGGCATCCCGCTGCGCGTGGAGCACTGGGCGAACGCGCTGAACAGCGGCCCGGCCGCGGCCCGGGCCATGCTCGGCCAGGAGGTGAGCTACGACCGGGTTCCGTACTTCTTCTCCGACCAGTACGACCTGGGGCTCGAGTACTCGGGCTGGGCCCCGCCGGGCTCGTACGACCAGGTCGTCATCCGCGGCGACGCGGGCAAGCGTGAGTTCATCGCGTTCTGGCTGACGGACCGCAGGGTGCTGGCCGGGATGAACGTCAATGTGTGGGATGTCACCGAGACCGTGCAGGAACTGATCCGCTCCGGCCGGCAGATCGACCCGGACGCGCTCGCGAACCCGTCCGTACCGCTGGAGTCCCTGATCTGAGCCGGGCGGCCGGTGCTGCGTCGCGGTCGGTCCCCGGTCCGGGGACCGTCCGTGATCCAGCGCGCGGCGGATCAGCCGTGCAGCCGTCGGGAGGCGGCGGCCCGGCGTCCGCCGGCGGTGCCACGCCCACGACCGGAACCGTCCCCCGCGGCACGCCCGCCCCCGGTTCCGCGGATCACAGCGGTGGGCAGCATGGCTTCCGTCCTTCACCCGTAGACTTCACCCGTGGCAGGCAGGATCAATGACGACGATGTGAAGGCGGTCCGGGACGCGGTCCCGATCGACGCCGTCGTTTCCGAGTACCTGCAGCTGCGGAACGCGGGCGGAGGCAACCTCAAGGGGCTCTGCCCGTTCCACGACGAGAAGTCCCCCTCCTTCCAGGTCAGTCCGAGCAAGGGTCTCTTCCACTGCTTCGGCTGCCAGGAGGGCGGCGACACGATCGCCTTCGTGATGAAGATCGACCACCTCTCCTTCTCGGAGACGGTCGAGCGCCTCGCCGCCAAGGCGGGTATCACCCTGCGGTACGAGGAGGGCGGCTACAACCCCTCCCACCAGCGCGGCGAGCGGATCCGGCTGGTCGAGGCGCACAAGGTCGCCGCGCAGTTCTACGTGGAGCAGCTGGACGGCCCCGAGGCCGAGATCGGCCGGAAGTTCCTCGCCGAGCGCGGCTTCGACCAGGCGGCGGCCGCCCACTTCGGTGTCGGCTACAGCCCGGCCGGCTGGGACCACCTCACCCGCTACCTCCGAGGCAAGGGGTTCAGCGACAAGGAGCTGATCACCTCAGGCCTCTCGCAGGACGGCCGCCGCGGCCCCATCGACCGCTTCCGCGGCCGGCTGATGTGGCCGATCAGCGACACCTCGGGCGAGGTCGTCGGGTTCGGCGCCCGCAAGCTCCGCGACGACGACAACGGCCCGAAGTACCTCAACACCCCCGAGACCGCGATCTACAAGAAGTCGCAGGTGCTGTACGGGATCGACTTCGCGAAGAAGGACATCGCCAAGGCCAGCCGGGCCGTCGTCGTCGAGGGCTACACCGACGTCATGGCCTGCCATCTCGCCGGGATCACCACCGCCATCGCCACCTGCGGCACCGCCTTCGGCGGCGACCACATCAAGATCCTCCGCCGCCTCCTGATGGACAACGGCAGCGCCCGGGTGATCTTCACCTTCGACGGTGACGCGGCCGGCCAGAAGGCCGCCCTGCGCGCCTTCGAGGACGACCAGAAGTTCGCCGCGGAGACGTACATCGCGATCGCCCCGGACAACATGGACCCGTGCGATCTGCGCCTCGTCAAGGGCGACGAGGCGGTCCGGGAGCTGGTCGAACCCCGTACCCCGCTCTTCGAGTTCGCGCTCCGCCAGATCGTCGGCCGGTACGACCTGGAGACCCCGGCGGGTCGTGCCGCCGCGCTCGACGAGGCGGCGCCCGTGGTCGCCAAGATCAAGACGAGCAGCGTGCAGCGCGAGGTCGCCGTCCAGCTGGCCGGTTTCGTCGGCATCCTGGACCAGGAGTACGTCGTGCGCCGGGTCGCCCAGCTGGCCCGCTGGGCCCGTGACCGCGGCGACCGGGGCGGCCCCGCACCGGCGCCCTCCCGCGGCGGCCCGCAGCGCGGGATGCAGGCCCCCGCCGCCCACTCGGGCCCCGCGCTCAACCTTCGCAGCCCCGCCCATCGCACCGAGCGCGAGCTGCTCAAGCTCGCCCTGCAGAAGCCCGCCCTGGTCTCCCCGGCCTTCGACGCCTATGGGATCGACGAGTTCACCGCCCCGCCCTACGCCGCGGTGCGCCAGTGCATCGCGGAGGCGGGCGGCGCCGAACAGGGCCTCGCCGACAATCGCGAGTACCTGGTCGCCGTCCTCGGCGCGGCGCCCGACGACACCGTGCGCAAGCTGGTCACCGAGCTCGCCGTCGAGGTCTTCCACGGCAAGTCCATCGACGAGGCGTACGCGGGCGAGCATCTGGTCAAGGTCCGGCTGCGCGCCGTGGACCGCCGGATCAACGACGTCCAGGGCAGTCTCACCCGCCTCGGCAGCAATGTGGCCCCGGACCACCTGGCGGCCGCGCAGAACGAGGTCTGGGTGCTGCAGCAGTACGCCCAGTCCCTGCGCAACAGCGGCGCCGACGCACTCTGACAGATCCTGATCGTTCCCTCCGGTAATCGACCGGTTACGGAACGGACTCAGAAAGTCCGCGCACGCCCCTCGTGGCGGTGATGTGTCTTACCCCACACTGGGTGGCGGTGCCTGAGTCATCGGAGCGCGGTCGGCCCACTGCACGGTGGGCTTCCATCCCCGCGATCCGGCAGCGATCACCTGGAGGTCGCCCCCGTGCAGACCCGGACCGTGACCACAACCGAGCGTGTCTCGGACGTTCCCGCGCAGCACCGGGCCGTGCGCCGTCCGGAGGCCGCGGTGGGCCCGCCGACACCCGAACCAGTGCGGCCTTCCGAAGAGCCCGGAGCGCCCGGAGTACCCGAAGCGGCTGATGTCATGGAAGAGAAGGCGGAGCTGCCCGAACCGCCGGAGCCACGCGGCCGCCCGGACACCGGCGGTACGTCATCCGACCTCTTCCGGCAGTATCTGCGGGAGATCGGACGCATCCCGCTGCTCAGCGCCGCCGACGAGGTGGAGCTCGCCCGCCGGGTCGAAGCGGGCCTCTTCGCCGAGGAGCGGCTCGCGGGCACCCCGGACCCGGACTCCCGACTCGCCGTCGACCTCGACCGTCTGGTCGTCATGGGGCGGATGGCGAAGCGCCGGTTGATCGAGGCGAACCTGCGGCTCGTCGTCTCCGTCGCCAAACGCTACGTGGGCCGCGGACTGACGATGCTCGATCTGGTGCAGGAAGGGAACCTCGGCCTGATCAGGGCGGTGGAGAAGTTCGACTACGCCCGGGGCTACAAGTTCTCGACGTACGCGACCTGGTGGATCCGGCAGGCCATGTCCCGCGCCCTGGCCGACCAGGCACGGACCATAAGGGTCCCGGTCCATGTGGTCGAGCTGATCAACCGCGTGGTACGCGTCCAGCGCCGGATGCTCCAGGAACGCGGCTACGAGCCGACGCCGGAAGAGGTGGCCGCCCAGCTCGACCTGACGCCGGAACGGGTCGGTGAGGTGCTGCGGCTCGCCCAGGAACCCGTCTCGCTGCACGCGCCGGTCGGCGAGGAGGACGACGTCGCGCTCGGCGATCTGATCGAGGACGGCGACGCGGCGTCACCCGTGGAATCCGCCGCCTTCCTGTTACTGCGCGAGCACCTCGACGCGGTGCTCTCCACCCTGGGCGAGCGGGAACGGAAAGTGGTCCAGCTGCGCTACGGGCTGGCCGACGGGCGGCCCCGCACACTCGAGGAGATAGGCCGGATCTTCGGCGTGACACGCGAACGCATCCGCCAGATCGAATCCAAGACTCTCAACAAGCTGCGGGACCATGCCCTCGCCGACCAGCTCCGCGGCTACCTGGACTGACCCCCGGGGAGGTCAGTCCACCTCGGCGACCGCCTGCGCGAACTGTGCGGCGTAGAGCCGGGCGTACGCCCCCTGCGCCTCCAACAGCTCGTCGTGCGTGCCCTGTTCGACGATCGACCCGTTCTCCATCACCAGGATGACGTCCGCATCCCGGATGGTGGAGAGCCGGTGCGCGATCACGAAGCTCGTACGGCCGTGCGCCAGACGGGCCATCGCCTTCTGGATCAGCACCTCGGTACGGGTGTCGACGGAGCTCGTCGCCTCGTCGAGCACCAGTATCACCGGGTCGGACAGGAACGCCCGCGCGATGGTGATCAGCTGCTTCTCACCCGCGCTGACGCCGGTGCCCTCGTCGTCGATCACCGTGTCGTAGCCGTCCGGCAGGGTACGGATGAAGCGGTCGGCGTGGGCCGCCCTCGCCGCCTCCTCGACCTCCTCCCGGGTGACCTCGCGCGACGCGCCGTACGCGATGTTGTCCGCGATGGACCCGCCGAACAGCCAGGTGTCCTGGAGGACCATGCCGATCCCCGAACGCAGTCCGTCACGCGACATCTTCGTCACGTCGACCCCGTCGAGCGTGATCCGGCCGTCCGTGACGTCGTAGAACCGCATCAGCAGATTGACCAGCGTCGTCTTGCCGGCGCCGGTCGGACCGACGATCGCGACCGTGTGCCCCGGCTCGACCGCCAGCGACAGGTTCTCGATGAGCGGCTTGTCCGGTTCGTAGCGGAACGACACCTTCTCCAGCGAGACGCTGCCGCGCAGCTCCTCCGGGTGCTCGCCCGTCTCCGGGTCCGGGTCCTGCTCCTCCGCGTCCAGCAGTTCGAAGATCCGCTCGGCGGACGCGACACCCGACTGCACCAGATTCGCCATCGAGGCGACCTGCGTCAGCGGCATCGAGAACTGCCGCGAGTACTGGATGAACGCCTGCACGTCACCGATCGACAGCGTGCCCGACGCCACCCGCAGACCACCGACGACGGCGATCAGCACGTAGTTCAGGTTCGACACGAACATCATCAGCGGCTGCATGATCCCGCTGTTGAACTGAGCCCTGAAGCTCGCCTCGTACAGTGCGTCGTTCTGCTCGGCGAAGTCCTTCGCGGACTCCTCCTGCCGTCCGAAGACCTTCACCAGGGTGTGCCCGGTGTACATCTCCTCGATGTGGGCGTTGAGCTTGCCCGTGACCTTCCACTGCTGCACGAACTGCGGCTGGGACCGCTTGCCGACCCGCGTCGCCACGACCACCGACAGCGGCACCGTCACCAGTGCGACCAGTGCCAGCAGCGGCGAGATCCAGAACATCATGACCAGTACGCCGACGATGGTCAGCAGGGAGTTGATGAGCTGGCCCATCGTCTGCTGCATCGTCTGCGAGATGTTGTCGATGTCGTTCGTCGCCCGGCTGAGCACCTCACCGCGCTTGGCCCGGTCGAAGTAGGACAGCGGCAGCCGCGACAGCTTCGTCTGGATGTCCTCGCGGAGCTGGAGCACGACCCGGTTGATCACCCGGATCGACAGCCGCGTCGACACCAGCATCAGCAGACCGGCACCGACGTAGACCGACAGCGCCGTGAGCAGCACGTGCCCCACGGCACCGAAGTCGATGCCGTGCCCGGGGGTGAAGTCGACTCCGGAGAGCATGTCGGCGAGGCCACTGTTGCTCTTGCGCAGACCCTCGACCGCCTGCTCCTTCGTCGTCCCCTCCGGCATCCGCCGACCGATGACACCGGCGAACACCAGGTCGGTGGCCTTGCCGAGGATCTTCGGCCCGACGACCGAGAGCCCGACGCTCAGCACGCCGGCCGTCAGCATCGCGTACAGCGTCGTCCGCTCCGGCGCGAACCGCTTCAGCAGTCGCTTCGAGGACCCCTTGAAGTTCATGGACCGGTCGGTCGGCGCCCCGCCCGCCATCATGCGTCCGCCAGGACCGGCCATTACGCGGCCTCCGCTTCCGTCAGCTGGGAGAGCACGATCTCCCGGTATGTCTCATTGCCGTCCATCAGCTCGTGATGGCTGCCGGACCCGACGACCCGGCCCTCGTCCAGCACCAGGATCCGGTCCGCGTCACGGATGGTGGACACCCGCTGCGCCACGATCACCACGGTCGCCTCGGCCGTCTCCTGCGCCAGCGCCCCGCGCAGCGCGGCGTCCGTCGCGTAGTCGAGCGCGGAGAACGAGTCGTCGAAGAGGTAGATCTCCGGCCGCTGCACCAGTGTCCTGGCGATCGCCAGCCGCTGCCGCTGCCCACCGGAGACATTGGTGCCGCCCTGCGCGATCGGGGCGTTCAGCCCGTGCTCCAGCTCCTCGACGAAGCCCTTGGCCTGCGCGACCTCCAGCGCGTGCCACAGTTCCTCGTCGGTCGCGTCCGGGTTCCCGTACCTGAGATTCGTCGCCACCGTCCCGGAGAACAGATACGGCTTCTGCGGAACAAGACCCACCGTCCTCGCCAGCAGCGAGGGATCCAGGGTCCGTACGTCCGTGCCGTCGACCAGCACCTGGCCGTCGGTCACGTCGAAGAGCCGCGGCACGAGACCGAGCAGCGTCGACTTCCCGCTGCCCGTCGACCCGATGATCGCGGTCGTCTCGCCGGGACGGGCCACCAGATCCACCGACCGCAGCACCGGCTCCTCGGCGCCCGGGTAGCGGAAGTTCGCCTCCCGCACCTCCAGGTGACCGTGCGCGCGCAGCTCCCGTACCGGCTTGACCGGCGGCACCACGCTCGAATCGGTCTCCAGGACCTCCTGGACGCGCTCGGCGCACACCTCGGCGCGCGGCACCATCATGAACATGAAGGTGGCCATCATCACCGACATGACGATCTGCATCAGATAGGAGAGGAAGGCGGTCAACGCGCCGATCTGCATCCCGCCGCTGTCGATGCGGTGGGCACCGAACCAGACGACGGCGATCGACGACACGTTCACGACCGTCATCACGGTCGGGAACATCAGCGCCATCAGCCGCCCGGTGGAGAGCGCCACGTCGGCCAGCTCGGTGTTGGCGCCGCGGAACCGCTTCTCCTCGTACCCGTCACGGACGAAGGCGCGGATGACCCGGTTGCCGGTGATCTGCTCGCGCAGCACCCGGTTCACCGTGTCGAGCCGCTCCTGCATCGTGCGGAACAGCGGCCGCATCCGGCGCACGATGAGGCTCACCGCGATGCCGAGCACCGGCACCACCGCGAGCAGCACCGCCGACAGCGGGACGTCCTGGCCGAGCGCCATGATGACGCCGCCGACACACATGATCGGGGCCGACACCATCATGGTGAACGTCATCAGGACCAGCATCTGGATCTGCTGGACGTCGTTGGTCGTACGGGTGATCAGCGTCGGCGCACCGAAGCGTCCGAGCTCCCGTGCCGAGAACGACTGGACGCGGTCGAAGACCGATGCCCGGACGTCCCGGCCGAGCGCGGCAGCGGTCCGGGCGCCGTAGAAGACGGCCCCCATGTTGCAGACCACCTGGGCGACGGAGACGGCGATCATGATGCCGCCGTACTGCAGGATGTAGCCCGTGTCCCCCTGGACGACACCGTTGTCGATGATGTCGGCGTTCAGGGAGGGCAGATAGAGAGTGGCGCAGGTCTGGAGCAGCTGGAGCGCCACCAGCAGCGCGATCGGTTTCTTGTACGGGCCGAGATAGGCCCGCAGGATTTTTATGAGCACGCGTGTCTCTCGGAGTCGGCGGCTGGGTCGGGGGTCGACCCATTTTCCGGCAACGCACAGGGGACAGCGAACGTTTTTCCTCAAGCCCGGGTCAAAATCATGGCCGGGCCCCTCCAGGGGCCCGGCGGTGTCACCGAGCGCGCCCGGATCAGAGCGCGGAGTCGAAGGCGTCGGGGTGGATCTGCTCCCGCGTGGCCAGGTACTGCTGCCGCACCGCCTGGCCGACCGGCAGCTCGTCGCCCGGCTCCAGTACCTGCGCCGCCGCGCCCTGCCAGGCCGGGGGAGTGTGCGGGTCGAGCGTCCCCTGCGAGACCCCCAGAGCCCAGGCCGCCTGCCGGGCGGCACCCAGTGCCGCGTACTCGGCCGGCTGGGGTACGACGACCTGCGCGCCGAACAGCGCGGGCGCCAGCCCCTGCACGGCCGGCAGCTCGGCCGCCGCACCCAGCAGGAAGACCCGCCGCACCTCCACGCCACGGCCGCGCAGTACGCCGAGCGCGTCCGCCAGCGAGCACAGCATCCCCTCGAACGCCGCCCGCGCCAGGTGCTCCGGCTTCATCGACTCGCGGCGCAGCCCGCTCAGCGTGCCCGCCGTGTGCGGCAGGTGCGGGGTGCGCTCACCCTCCAGATACGGCAGCAGCACGAGCCCGGATGCGCCCGGTGTCGACTTCAGCGCCAGCGCGGACAGCTCATCCAAGCTCTCCAGACCCAGCATCTCGGCGGTGCCCCGCAGCGCCCGCACCGCGTTCAGCGTGTGCACGACCGGCAGGTGCATCCCGGTGGCGTCCGCGAACGACGTGATCGTCCCGGTCGGGTCGGCCAGCGCCTCGTGGTGCACCGCCATCACCGAACCGGAGGCGCCCAGCGACACCACCGCGTCGCCGGTACCGACCCCGAGTCCGAAGGCCGCGGCCATCGTCTCGCCGGTCCCGGCGGAGATCAGCAGGCCCTCAGGAGTGGTCCCGGCCGCGTCGGCGGGGCCGAGCACCTCGGGAAGCGCCGCCTGGTGCCCGAGCGCCAGCTCCACCAGATCGGGGCGGTAGGAACCGCTCGCCGCCGACCAGTACCCCGTCCCGGACGCGGCACCGCGGTCGGTGGTCCGCCGGTTGGGCCGGCCCAGCAGCTGCCACACCAGCCAGTCGTGCGGCTGCAGCAGTGAGGCGACCCGTTGGGCCGCCTCCGGTTCGGTCCGCGCCAGCCAGCGCAGCTTCGACACCGGCTGCGCGGCCTGCGGCACAGCCCCGACCGCTTCCGCCCAGGCCTGCCGGCCGCCGAGTCCGTCGATCAGATCGGCCGCGGCGACCTGCGCCCGCTTGTCGTTGCCGAGCAGCGCGGGACGTACGAGATTGCCCTGCCGGTCCAGCGGCACCAGCCCGTGCTGCTGCGCCGAGACCCCGATGGCCTGCACGCCTTCGAGCAGCCCGCCGGTCGCCGCCTCGCCGAGCGAGAGCAGCCACACCTGCGGGTCGACCTCGGTCGCCTTCGCCTCGACGGGGTGCGCGGCGTACCCCTGCCGGAGTACGGCGCCCGTCTCCGTGTCGCAGACGACGATGTGTGTGAAGGCCGAAGAACTGTCCAAGCCGGCGACTATGCCCATAGGGAGATTCTGCCGCACGGCAGGACCGTTCCCGTACGGGAGGGCGGGGGCCGCCTCCGTCAGGTGTTGCTGGTGCCCCAGTCGTCCTCGACGCCCTGCCCCCGCAGCGACCGCACCCGCTCGGCCACCGAGGCGGGCACCTTGTCCCCGACCTTGTCGCTCACCGCGTGGTACGCCTTGCCGGCGAACTGGCGGCCGCTCTGGGCCGCGGACTCGGCGGTGTTGCGCACGGCCGGATTCTGGGCGAACTGGCGCGCGGACTTCTTCAGCTGCTCGTAGCGCTCGCGTCCGGCCCGAGTGCCGAGTACGTAACCGAGGGCCAGTCCGGCGATGAACGTGAGCCGGTACCGCATGGCTGCCACCCTTCTCCTGCTGCGTGAGACCTCTGCGTCCCGCCTACCCGTCGGCACCCGAGATCACCCCGGGCGATACCGATTGGCAAAGCACCCCCCTGCTTGCGCTAATGTATGTGTCGCAGCGAACGCGCGCCGCCCGGCAGCAGCCAGGCAGGTAAGGTTCGGTGCAAACGCAGCAATCCCCTGTAGCTCAATTGGCAGAGCAGCCGGCTGTTAACCGGCAGGTTACTGGTTCGAGTCCAGTCGGGGGAGCGCGATCCCCTGTAGCTCAATTGGCAGAGCATTCGGCTGTTAACCGGAGGGTTACTGGTTCGAGTCCAGTCGGGGGAGCGGAACGGAAGAGGACCCTTCGGGGTCCTTTTTCGTATGTCGTCGCGCAGCTCGGACCCGACACTTTCGCGTCTACTTCGCACCGCCTGGAACCGGGCAGCGAGCAGCGCAGTCTTCATGGTCATGCGAAGCCGACCAACCGGAGCGAGAGATCGTATGACCGGCTATGCTGCGGCAGACGGCGCGCACACATGTACGCGCCACGCCGAAAAGGGGCGGTAGCTCAGCCGGTTAGAGCAGCGGACTCATAATCCGTCGGCCGTGGGTTCGAGTCCCACCCGCCCCACGCCTGAGTGGTGAAGCCTCACACTCTTGACCTGGCGTTACGCAGAGACCCCCGTGTTGGCGGGGGTCTTTTCGTTTCCCTCGTGGTCTCTTGCTCGGCCAATGCTCGGCCGAAGTGCCAAAGGAAGCCAGCAGGCGCGCCGGGCGATTCACTCGCACAGGCGCGCGTATCGCCCTACAGCAGGCAGAGGTCCAGCAGCGGGGGCAGCTTGATGGGGACGGTGCAGTCGTCGGGCTTCGCGGGCGGTGCCGTGGGCGCCTCGGTCGGCTGCGTGGGAGGCGCCGCCGGCTCATCCGTCGGCTTCGTTGTGCTCGGGGCCGACGGCGGCTTGGCGGGGGGTGCGCCTGGGGCGGATGTCGCCGGCTCGCCAGGTGGGGGCGACTCCGGTGGGCTCGGCCTGGTCCTCGTCGCCGGGGGCGGGCGAGCCGGTGGCTCCGGGCGCGGGCTTTTCCCCGGGCAAGGCGCCGCGGTCGGGACAGCGAAGGAAGGGGCACAGTCCGTCTCATAGTGGCCCAAGGCAACGAAGGGGTCACGAATGTGCGGGGCCCCTTTTCGTATGCCACGAGGGCCGAGTGCCGCGACTGAGGGTGGATCGAATCGATTCAGCCGACCGGACCTGTGGTCAGGCGCGGTCGTGTTCCCCGCGGGCTGTGTTTGGGATCCGGGCGCGCTGCCTGCTGGGGACTCCGGTGAGGCCGCGGATCTGCGGCCCGCGTGTAAACCGGTCGGCGCTGGATTGGAGGGTCTCCTGAATGAGGAGGTTGTACTCCTCGGTGACCTCGCGCAGTTCGCGTTGAGTCACCGCGTGCTGTCCTCGCTCGGCGCTCAGTTGATTGAGGGTTTCGTCCAGCCGCTTCTGGATGCTCTCGATCCGGAGCTGGTTGGTCGCGGTCTGCCGCTCGACCTGGCGTGCAATGTCTTCCACCAAGCGCCGCTCGGTCGCCAGGCTCTCCAGGTCGCGACGCATCGTCACGTTGTGCTGGATTAGCCATCGGCGGATCACGAGGATGCCCGCCACGAGTGCCGCGATGGTGACGGCTGTGGTGCCGCCTACGGCGTGCATCCAGTTGTGATGGCGTAGGCCATGGGCGCCGAGGCATCCGCCGACGGCCATCGCACCCAGAGTGGCCACACGGAGAGCGATCTCCCCGGCGACTCGGCAGCCCTGGACCAGCACGTTTACCCCCTAGACGCAGTGTCCCCCTCGGCTTCCGTCTCCAGCTGGAGGCTGATCGCCTGCCGAATGTTGCTGATGAGCATCTTGCGAATCATGGGATCGGTGATGCCCCAGCTGTCCGCTGCGTCTTCGGGGGTGAGCGATGCCGAGCGTACAGGCGGTTCCTTTGGTTCAGTCCAAGATTCACCCGAAATGACGTTCCCCCGGACGAGCATTGTTTGCACGTCCACATGTACGGCTTTGGCCAGCGCCTCCATCTGAGAGGGGCGCGGGAGGGTCTTGCCGTCGAGGGTGCGACTGATGGCGGACGCACTCATGCCGCTCGCCGTGGCGAGCCGCTTACGGCCGCCTGTGCCGGATGTGACGTCGTAGCCGGCCCGGTTCGCGGCTTCCGCAAGAAAGAGACCGAATGCCTGGGCGGCTTCTGAGGCGGGAGTGTCCATGGGGCGACCCTAGCGTGCATGCAAGCACGCCGACAGAGCTTGCATGCATGCATTTTTGCAGGTCAACCCGCATGGTGCATGAATGCGCAGGCTGGCGCGGTAGTGCGCGGGCGCGTTGTCCGCAAAAGACACAACCGGAAGTGTCTCTTCAGGTGATTGCACGCGTGCATGCAAGTGATACGGTGCATGCATGCAAGCAAACGTGCATGCGTGCACCCCGACCCGAAGGGAGGGATCCGTGTTGCTTCTACGGACCGATGTGCTCCTGGAGAGAGCGACGGCGGCCGGGCAAATCACGTCCAGCGGAATCGCTCAGCGCATTGGCGTTACTGACTCGACGATGTGGCGCCTGATCGAAGGCCGCACCACACCGAGCCTGCGGACGCTGGTCGCGCTGAGGCGGGCGTACGAGATCAGCCTGGACGACCTGGTTCGCGAGGCCGCATGAGCCTCCGGAACTACGACATCGCAGAAGCAGCAGAGCTGATGCGGCGCTGCTTCCCCCGCTTCCTTGAGGACGACCTCAAGCGGCTGCCGCACCAGGAGATCGGCGCCGCCGTCGCCTTCGATGACGACGACCTGCTGGAGATCAAGGACATGTTCCGTGTCCGCCCCGCGTCGGCTGCAACACCGTCGAAAGAACCCGCGCTGGCGCTCGCCACCATCACGCCCTCCCAAGGGCGCAGGCGCGCCTGACGCGCAACGGGGCCGCCCGGACCGTAGCCCCGGTTCCGGCCAGCCCCGCCAACCAGGCACCTCAACACCACTGAATTGAGGACCCGTGAAAGCACATGCTAGCCCTCAGCCCTCAGCAACTCTGGCGCTGAATACCCTCCTCACCACCCACCCCGAGATCGAGGGCCTTACCTGGTCCATCGACACCCTCGGAACCCTTTGCGGCGAGCAGAAGGGCATGGAGGGACGCGGCCGGATCATCGACGACTGCGCGCAGATCCTCGGCGGCACGCCCGTGCACGTCAGAGTCGACGGCGGCGGCGTCGTCGAGCGCGTGACCGTATGGCGAGGCGTACCCGTCCAGGTCTGGGTGTCGTACTCCGCCCCAGCTCCCCGCCGCAAGCTCGGCACCATCCTCCCGGCGGCAGGTGCCCGATGAGCGACCTCGTCCTGGCAGCCATGATCGCGGCCGTCGTCCTGCTGCCCGCTTCGATCGTCGCGCACCGCACGGCGACCGCGCCGGTGGAAGAGCCCCACCAGGCGGACAACTGCCGCCAGTGCGCCGTGCTCGCCCGCGTACCCCGGCCGCGCGGAGGTGACCAGTCGTGAAGTCCCGCAGCATTTACCGGGCGAATCCCGACCACGCCACCGCTACCGCCATGGCCCGCGAGGAACGCGGCCATTGGGTGATGGCCGCCCTGTACCCCAGCAGCACCAGTGCCAAGACCGTCGCGCGCCGCGTCCCGCTCGCGGAGATGATGCCCGCGTACGAACCGGCCGGTGCGTACGAGGCATATGTCGCACAGCACACCGACGGCACGGCCCTGTGGGTGCGGTACGTCGCCGGTGAAGAGCCGGTCCCCGTACTGCCGGACCGCATGAGCGTCCGCATCCGCCACGACGGCGACGGCCCCGGATACAGCGGCAGCGGCGTCATCACCGTGACCGTCTCCACCCGGTGCCCGCAGTGCGGCGGCCCCCGCGGCTTCGACACCGTCATCCCTCACCGGTTCCACCACGACGGGGACTGGTACGTCGTGGACCGGTGGGCGAATCGATGTGGCCACGTCGACATGTACGACGCGGTGTTGGCGGAGTCCCGCCAGGTACTCCTCCCGCTCGCCCCGGCGCCCGTCCCGGTTCCCAGCCCTCCGGCCGACGACAGCCCGGCCGGCCTGATCCTCACCGCTGCCAAGGGACGGCGGGGCATGCACGCCCAGCAGGCCGCCCGGATGCTTGACGTACACGGCCACGACGAGGACGCCGCTCGCATCCGCGCCGAACTCCGCTCGCGGAACGGCCACATGTCGGCGAAGCAGGCTGCGGACTACCTGCACGCCTGGAGTCCCGTGGCCGAAGGCGGTGCTCAGTGATGGTCGCCATTCCAACCACCGCCGACACGGCGTTCCTCCGCGTCGCCTCCTCCGAGAATCCCGACCGTTTCCTGCGGCTCGTGCACTTCTTCGAGGCGACCGTCCTGGACGGCACAGCCGACATGGAAACCGCCGCGTGGAACCCCGAGGATGCGCTCCTCTTGGCCGCCCAGATCGAGGCCATGGCCGGTGTCCGCCGCAGGACCGCCCTCACCCACTCCCCTCGCTGCCAGTGCGATGCCTGCCGCATCCGCACTCGTCTCGCCAAGAACGGAAGTACCGCGCGATGACCACCATGACGCCCGCCCTGGTCGATGTCCCCGGCTCGGTCTCGCACCTGGCCGACGCGCCCACCGCACGCCTGCTGCTCCCCGCCGAGGTCTCCCGGGAGGAGTGGTTGGAGGTCCGACGTGCCGGTATCGGTGGTTCGGACGTTGCCGGAATCCTCGGGCTGGGCGGCAAGTACACCGGCCCGCGCCACGTCTTCGAGGAGAAGCACGGCCGGAGCACCTTCAAGGGCAACGAGGCCGCCGAGATCGGCACGGAGATCGAAGATTTCATCGCCCACATGTTCACGAAGCGGTCGGGGGTCGAGACGGCGGAGGCGCCCGGCACCCTCGTGCACGTCGACCGGCCGTGGCAGCGGGTGAACGTCGACCGCTACACGTTCGAGCGGCCGGGCCCGGCATCTGGCCTGCTGGAATGCAAAAATCGCTCGGAGTACCAGGCGGATCAGTGGGAGGACGGGGCTGTCCCCGACGCCCCCGCGATCCAGTGCCATTGGGGCATGGCTGTCGGCGGCTGGGACCACGGCTTCGTGGCCGCGCTGGTCGGCGGGAACAAGCTCCGTTGGTCTCGCCTGGAGCGCGACGAGGAGATGGTCGAGTACCTCGTCGACTACTGCGGGCGGTGGTTCCAGCGCCACGTGGTCGAGGGGTTCGAGCCCCCGGCTGACGGCCTGGAGGCGACCACTGACCTGCTGGCGAAGCTCTGGTCCGTGAAGGCCGAGACCATCGCCGAGATCGACGTGGCGCAGGCCAAGGAGCTGCGGGCCAGGCACGCCGACGTCAAGGCGCGCGAGAAGGCCATCAAAGAGGAACTGCGGCTCGTCGAGAACGAGATGAAGCTGCTCACCGCCGAGAACGAGGTCGCCAAGGCAGGCGGCAAGCCGGCCTGGACGTGGAAGGGCAACGGCACCTTCGCGTCGAAGCAGTTCACCGAGGCCGAGCCCGAGTTGGCCGCCGCTTACACGCACATGGTGCCCGCCATCGATATCGACCGACTCAAGGCCGAGCAGCCCGAGAAGTACGCCACGTATCGAGCCCGCGTCCTGCGTGTCCCCGCGAAGGGAATCTGAACATGTCTCTGTCCACCCTGAAGGACCGTGTGCGCGCGGCCACCACCGAGCAGCCGACCGCCGAGGCGACCGTGATCGGTCTCGCCGAGGACGCGAAGCCGTCGACGCCGGAGCAGCTGCACACGTCGGCGCAGGCCGAGGGCGGCGATATCGCCGACGTCGCACTGAACTGGCTGGAGCGGTACGGCAACGAGTTCACCCGGGCCCTGCCGTCGCACATCGACACCGGGGCGTTCCTGGCCGCTGTGCGGGCCGCCCTGCCGGGCCTGGTCCGCTGCACCCCGGCGTCCCTGTTGCAGGCGCTCCTGACCTGCGCCCGGTTCGGTCTCATCCCGGACGGCCGTCATGCGGTCATCCGGCGTGAGGGCAAGCAGGCCGTGTTCGTGCCGATGGCTCAGGGCTACGTCGAGCTGATGTACCGGTCCGGCCGGGTCGGCTCGGTCCACGTCGGGATGATCCACGAAGGGGACGACTGGAACTACGAGCCGACCGCCCCGGCCCCGCTTGATTTCACACATCGGCCACGTGTCGAGCTTCCCCGCGCCCAGCGCGGTGAGCCGATCCTCGCGTACGCCTTCTGCTGGATGGCGTCGGGTGCCCGCTCGCAGGTCGTGATCCTGACGCGGGAGGACGCGGAGGCGATCCGCGACGAGTACAGCCAGGCGTACCAGCGGGCGCAGGAGTCCGGGGCGAACGACTCGTTCTGGCACACCGATTTCGACGCGATGTGGAAGAAGTCGGCTCTGCGCCGCCTGCACAAGGTCGTCCCGATGTCGGCTGAGCTGGTCGCCCTGCTCAAGGCGGACGAGGCCGGGGACGCCGGTCAGGTTCAGGTCGTGCACGCCCCGGTCGAGGAGATGCACCTCCTCGCCTACGCGGAGCGCGCTGCCGAGCACGCCGAGGCGTCCCAGGTCGAGACCGTGAGGCCGCTGCCGGTGAAGTGGAGCACGGCACTGCGCGGCCGGTCCAAGCCGAAGAAGGACCGTGCCGCTGGACGTGCAGCCCGGAGGCGTGCCGCATGAGTTGGCACCGTCGCCCCCTGGTGGGCTTCGACTTGGAGACCTCTGGCATTGACCCGGAGACCTCCCGCATCGTGACCGGCTGTGCCGTCCGCTTCGGCGGCGGCCAGCCGAGCACGGCCCGGTCCTGGGTTGTCGACCCTGGTGTCGAGATCCCGGCCGAGGCCACAGCAGTGCACGGATGGACGTCTGAGGCGGCCCGCTCTGCGGGCCGCCCGGCCGCCGAGGCGGTCGAGGAGATCATCGCGGCGCTGGCTGAGGGCGCTGACGCCGGTCTGCCTATCGTCGCGATGAACGCTCAGTTCGACCTGACCCTGTTGGATCGCGAGGCACGCCGGTACGGCATCCGCCCGCTGTTCGACCGCGCGGTGCCGCGTGTGATCGACCCTCGGGTCCTGGACAAGAAGGTCGACCGGTTCCGGCGCGGTGGCCGTACGTTGACGGACCTGTGCCGCCACTACGTGGTGCAGCTCGATGAGGCCCACACGGCGGAGGCCGACGCGGTCGCCGCCTGCGCGGTGACGTGGAAGCTCGCCAACCGGCACCCGTGGCTGAAGCGCCTCGACCTCGCCGACCTGCACGAGCAGCAAGTGGGGTGGGCGCGCGAGCAGGCCGAGGGGCTGCGGGATCACTTCGCCCGCACCGACGGCAAGCAGGAACTGGCTGCGTCTGTCCGGCTGGAGTGGCCTCTCGTCCCCGCACCGCGGGCGGGTGTGTCCCCATGAGCGACCCGTACCTGCTCGGCCTCGGCCTGACGGTGGGCAGTGCCGCCCTGGTATCGGCTGCGGCTCATCTCGCGTCCCCGACCGTCCGCGTTTGGCGCAGCGCGCACCCCTTGGCGCCCGCCCCCGCCCCCGCCCCGGCCATTCCGCCGGGGCCCCTGGACGACTTCCCCGACCTTGCGGACTTCGCCGAGCTCGAAGAGCTGGGCGAAGTCGACGCCGTCGACTTCTACCCCTGCCCGAGTGAACGGCGCCACCGGCCTCACGCGATCCACGCGGACGGCTCCCGGACCTGCTGGCACTGCGGCCACAACACCTTGGAGAACCAGTGACCTTGAGCGAGTCGTTCGAGCCGGAATACGTCCGGCCCGCACAGGCCGACTGCCCCGACTGCGGGTGCTGTACGGCGGCCCTGTGCGAGAAGGGCGCAACGGTCATCGTGGAGTGCTTCGGCCTCACCCACGAGGACACCCGCGACAACGTGCGCGGCTGCCCGTGCTCCTCGGAGACCACGCACGGCACGGCGTCGTGGCGGGCCGGGAAGCTCCGCGTGACCATGCACGCCACCAGCTCCCGCCCCCTCGAAGTGGACGTAGAAGCGGCACTGCGCGCGGTCGCGGCCGGCGTCGACATGGTCGAGCACAGTGAGCAGCTGGCCCCGCTGATGCTGCGCCGGTACGTGGGATTCGTGGAGAACGTCCCGGCCGTCACGGAGCTGGGCGCCACGTACCTCGCCGCCCGGGACGAGCCGCGGTTCACCACGCCCGTGGAAGTGGAGTCGGTCGACGTCAAGGCGCGCACGGCCCGCGTGATCGTCGTCGGGTGGAGCCTGACGGACGGGGTGACGGTCCTCCTGGACCAGCTGACCACCGCGACGAAGCTGACCCCGGAGGAGCTGCCCGGCCGGTTCCTGGAGGCCAAGGCCAACTGCCGTACCAAGGAGGCCGACGACATCGTGCTGACGGAGATCGAGCTTGCCCCGCCGCTGCCGTCGTCCTGGATGGCCAAGGACATCCCGCTGGTCGACCAGCGCGACGATTGCGAGGCTCCGGCGCCCAGCGTGGAGGCGGCCGATGTCTAGGGGCTGGACCATTGCGCGCGTGATCGCCGTCGACTTGGACGGTGCACGGATGGACTGCTTTGACGACGAGACGGCGCACGTGTGGGTGCGGGTGACCGCCTGGTCGCCGCGCCGTGCGTTCCTGACCGGCGCGCGCCCGTTCCTCGAGGCCTCCGCGATGGCGCCCGCCGAACTGGTCGGCTGGGCGTTCCTCACGGAGCTGGACCTGGACAACCCGCCCGGTAACGAGGACACCAGCGGGGAGCGGCTGGAGTGGCCCGGCCTCAAGCTGGCCATGCCCTTCGACCTGGACCGTTTCCTCGGGCAGCAGGGGCGCGTGGACGGCGCCTCTGTGGGCGGTGAGGCGTGATGGAGACGTTCCCGCTGTTTGAGCCGGAGGCTGTGGGGCCGCTGCCGTCCGTGGTGGCCTTCGACCTGTCCCTGACCGCGTCCGGCATCTGCTACCGCGACGGCAGCACCACAACGGTCAAGACCCGCACGGGCGATGGTGACCGGCGCCTCCTGCAGATCGCGGAGGCGGCACGCATGGCGGTCGGCGGTGAGCACCTCGGTCTGGGGCCTGCTCCTGACCTGGTCGTGATGGAGGACATCCCGCAGAACAGCTTCGCGGCCAAGCCGATCAGCATGGTGCACGGCGTGGTCCGGGCCGTGCTGATCGAGGCCGGTGCCCCGTACGCCCTCGTGACGGCCGCGACGCTCAAGGCGTACGCGACCGGCAAGGGCAGCGGGGACAAGGTGCCGATGGCCATGGCCGCGTACAAGCGGGCCGGCCGGGAGTTCCCGGACGACAACCAGTGCGACGCCTGGTGGCTGTGGGTGGCCGGACTGGACCACCTCGGGGTCCCGCCGTTGGAGATGCCGAAGGCGCAGCGTGACCGGCTGGACAAAGTGCACTGGCCGGAGGTGACCCGGTGATCACTGCGGCCGAGATCGCTGCCGAGCTGGACGGCGCCGAGGTGTCCAACCTTGCCCGGGAGTTGGGCGTCGGCCCGGAGCGGGTGCGCCGGGTGCGTGTGAAGGAAGGCGTGCCCGTGTACCCGCGGGGGCGCCATGGCTCGGGGGAGTCGTGGGCGGAGGCGTTCGCCGCCCGCACGCTGGCTGTCGACGGCGGGCACCTCGATTGGACGGGCTCGGTGTCCGAGCACGGCACACCGCTGCTGCGCGTGCGTCGTGAGGCAGAGACGGCGTACCGGTACGCGTTCCGTATTCACCACGGCCGCGAAGCAGAGGGCAAGTCTGGCCCCGTGTGCGGCTTCCCCCGGTGTGTGGCCGGTGCCCACCTTGAGGACCGTGTCCTGCGCGTGGAGCGGCTGGCGAAGGAGGAGCGCCCGCGCGTGCGGGGCCGGATGGATCCGCCGGCCGGTGCCACATGGCACCGGGATGTGGACCTCATCGCCGTGGAGCGGTTCATGGGCGGGGCGCCCCCGGTGCCGGAGCTGACCGAGGACGAGCAGCGCTACGCCGCGGTGCTGATGACCCAAGCCGACGTGGGCGCCGAGGAGATCGCACAGAGGCTCGGTGTCGCGGCCCGGACGGTCACCCGGTGGCGACTCGAAGCCGGGCTGAGTGATGAGCGCCCCTGACCCCTTCCTCGTCGTCGCGAACGTGGTGTTCACCGCCGTGATCACGGCGCACGTGTGGGGTCCGTGGTTCCTCGGACTGGCCGTAGTCGTCACGTGGTGGCGGCTGCGGCCCACCGGCCGTCACCGGGACGGCCAGACAAGGCGGACAACCGTCCGGACAGCTGTCCGGACACCTGCGGACACCGGGCCAGACCCGGCCGCGAACACAGCACTGACCTGCGCGGACACGCGTCCGGACGTGTCCACGGACACCCGTCCGGTGGTGTCCGGACGCGACGACGAAGGGGAGCACTGATGCCTCGTCCTAGCCGTTACTGGCCCGACAACCTGCCCCGCCCCGCGCACTGGGACCGCACGGCCGCATGCCGCGACGCCGACCCTGCCCTGTTCTATCCCGAGGGGGACGACGGCACGATCGCCCGTCTCACCCAGCAGGCAAAGGACTACTGCCGCAGCTGCCCGGTTTCCAGCCGGTGCCAGATCGATGCCCTGGAGCGCGCCGAGCCCTTCGGGGTATGGGGCGGGCTGGACGAGCGCGAGCGGCGCGCGATCCTGCGCTCCGCCCGGAAACGCACCCCTCCCCGCATGGAGTGGCCCAGGCCGGAGGAGGCCGCCGGTGCCCCCGCGTCGGCGAGCGCCGCGGCCTGACCCGCCGCCGACCGGGCTTCTCAACTGGGGGTCGCCCGAGCACTGGTCGGCCCGCCAACTGCCCTGCCGCTACTGCGGGGACCTGACGAATCTCCGCGACAGCCAGAGGAAGCCCGCGCACAAGGTGTGCGCCGAGGACGCCCTACGGCAACAGACGGCCGATGCCGCTGACGCCTACGAGAACGAACGACTGACGTGACACGAGAACGGAACCCCAGCAATGGCCATCAACCCGCGTGAGATCGCGATCCGTTTCGCCCCGCCGAAGACCGATGCCGACCGCATCGCGATAAAGGCCCGGATCTCCAAGGCGGCTGAGGAACTGGCCCTCCTCGTGAACGAGCTGGTGCCCGGTTCCCGTGAGGAGTCGCAGGCGATCAAGGCGTGTGAAATCGCCGTGCAGTGGGCCCACGCAGGCATCGACCGCCGGTACGTCGCCGCCGACGAGCGGAGGACCGTCGTGCCCGTCCTGCTGACCACGGACGAGGCAGAGGCGGCGTGCCTGGCCGCGATGGCGGACGCCGACATTGCCGCCAGGCCGGAGCGTCTGTGATGGCGCTGCTACTGACGGGTCTCGGCCACGACGACGTCGCCGAGATCGTCGAGTGCCTGCTCCTCGGCTCGGCCCACGCCGCACAAGGCGCCCCGGGGCTCGCGGACCGGCGCCGCGAGCTCGCCGACATGATCGGCGATGCCCTCGACGCGGTGCCCACCGCCCAGACGCCCGGGCCGCACCACGGGGCCCCCACCGCCCCGTCCCAGAAAGGGATTTGAAGTTGAGCAGCAACACCCCCCGCCTCGCGACGAAGTACCGGCCCCGCCTCAAGGACAAGGAGCGCAGCAGGAAGCGGAGCGACCTCGCCGAGGCGTACCGGGCCGGCGCATCGATCCGGGCCCTTGCCGTCTGGATGGACATGTCCTACGGCACCGCCCGCACCCTGCTGCTGGAAGCCAACGTGAAGCTGCGCGGGCGCGGCGGTGCCCGTGTGACCCCCAAGGCAGCCGACCAGTGAACGCCGATCTGTGCGAATGACCCCCCGTCCCGCAGCCTCGCCGCCCCGTCATACCGGTAGGGGCGGCGAAGCCGTGTCACGAACACCCATGGAAGGAGGGGCAGATGCGCAGGACCTCCGTCTGCGCCGACTGCCGCCGCGAAGTGCTGTGGACGGTCACCGAGAGCGGGAAACGCCTCGCCGTCGACCCGGAGCCGAACAGCGAAGGCAACGCCGCGGTGTACCGCGACGGCGTCGGCACGGCCAAGTCCCGCCGTCCGTCCGGCGAGATGCCCCTCATGGGCTGGGAACGACTCCACGTCCCGCACATCGCGACGTGCCGGGCCCGGCGTGCTGCGCCTGCTCCGGCCCGGCCGGGCACGCTCCCGCCTGGTGTCTCCGACCTGGCCACGTACCGGCAGAAGGCGCGGAGGCGGCCGTGAGGCGGGCATGCAGAAGAGGCCGCCCCGGTCCGGGACGGCCTGCTGTGGCGCGCGGGTCGGACGCTCTACTCGTCGACGGGCACCGCGGTCTCGCCGAGGGCGGCGAGGGCGCGCTCGTACAGGCCGTAGGGGACGACGACCGCCTGCGGCTTATCGCGCCGCGTGAGGACGATGCACTCCTCGCGGAGGCGAACCCTGGCGATGACCTCAGTCAGGTTGGCGCGGGCGTCGGTCACGCCCATGCGGGCTTCGGGCTGGCTCATGAGGCGACTATACATGTGCGTCGAACTTGCATGTCCGTCGTACTGTACAGTTCAAGCATGATCAAGAAACCGTCGTACGTGCTGCCCCCGCATGCCCTGAACCCGGTCCGAATCGCTTCCAGGCGCACTGACTACGGGCATGCGCGACGCCCCGACTTGAAGTGCACGCACGTCTACTCCTACCGGCTGACCTGCGACGAGTACGAGGCCATGCGGGACCGGGCACAGGACCGATGCGAGATCTGCGACCGGCTCGACCGCGAGACGCCGCGAGGCGAATTGGTCATCGACCACTTCGCGGGCGGCAAGGGCGTCTGGTTCGTCCGTGGGCTCCTGTGCGACCGGTGCAACTCGGTGATGCAGCGCCACGACGGCACCGCCCCGTGGGGGCCCGCATCGCGCCCCTTCGCCATCAAGGCGCGGGCGTACCACCTCGGCGCGTTCGGTGAGCCCACCCGCGAGGTGCTGACCCGGGCCGACGAGGTGATCCGGGACCGCGTGAGGAGGCTGGCGACGCGCTTCGCGGGGCGCTGCATAGGGAGCTGAGCGGCTTTGCACAGCCCACGTCCGCCCCCTGATCCCCCACCACCCGACCAGCACGACCGAGAAGAGACGACGTGAGGATTCGGCGCTCCCGGCTCACCGGGGACTTCTTGCAGGTGCCGAACGCGACTGCGCGGGATGACCGCTTGAGCCACATGGCTCGCGGCATCCTTGTCGAGCTGCTGAGCCGTCCTGACGGCTGGGAGACGACGGCCGACGAGATGTGGCGTGCGTCGGTCAAGAAGCTCGGGAAGGAGAGCCCTGGACGACGCGCCTTCCGTGCCGCGTTCGCGGAGCTCAAGGCTCAGGGCTACATGGTTCCCGAGCGTGCGACGCTGGCCGGCGGTCGGCACGGCACGGTTCTGACTGTCCACGATCTCCCTGTTCGGACCGACGTACCGCACGGTGGTACGTCGGCGCCGGAGGGAGAGCAGAAGCCAGACGTTTCCGCAGGTGGGACCGACGTACCGGCAGGTGGTACGTCGGATGGCACCGACGTACCGCACGGTGGTACGTCGGTGTCACCTGCGGATATGGACGAAACCGCAGGTGGCACCGACGTACCGCTTTCCGACGTGCCACACGGTGGTACGTCTAATAGAAGACGGTCCACGAAGACGGAAAAGAAAACTGGTGGTGACGGCCGTAGGCCAACTACCGGTAGTGGGGGGCCGGGCGTTGGCGGCTCCGCCGCGCTGGCAGACGAGCACGCGGATGAGGTTGAAGCTGCGGCGATCGGGTGCGTGATCGGGCTTCTGCCCCGCCAGCTGCGGGACCAGCTCCCGAACCCGGTGCCTGGCACTGTCGTCGACGCCATCCGCGGCGAGCTCGTCCGTGGCATTGCCGTCGGTGATCTCGTCGGCCGGGCTGAGCGTCGCTGGTTGGAGCATGGCTACGAGTCGGATGCCGAGTCCGCTGACGGCCCGGGCATCCTGCGTCCCGTCGGCGTCGCTGTCGCCCTGATCCGCCCGGGGAAGTGCACCAGCCCTCGGTGCGACGACGGCACGGACCTCGACACCGGCGGCGTCTGCCGCACCTGTGAGCGTGAGGCGGAGGAACGTCGTCAGGCTGCTGATCGGCCCGTGCAGGGCGCGTTCCTGACGCCGGTGCCGTCCGGGGGCGATGAGGATGCGCCGACGCCTCACGCACCCGCTCAGCGATCTTCGCGGCAACGCCACCCGTTGGTGAACTGCGACGGCTGCGACCACGCCCATCGGGCGTCCACCCCGGGGCAGTTGTGCCCCTCGTGCCGTGTGAAGCAGCGGGCGGTGAGCAACGCGTGAACCCGGACTTCCTGCCCGCTTTGCAGGCCGCCTTGCGGGCGTTGGGCGAGTTCGCCGCCCGGCACGACGTGAACGACTCGACGCTCACGGAGATCGCCACCGAGCTGGACCACGCCCGGGCGCTGGTCGCTTCGGCCCGGGGCAACGCGAGGGCGAACCACTGCCTGCGGCACCCGGGCGGGCCGGTCGACCCGACGGTGCCGAACGGGTGCCTGCTGTGCGGTACCGGCCAGCGCCGTCCGGCCCGCCCGATACCCGAAGGTGTCCGGCCCGTCGAGGTGCTGACGTTCCTCGAGGAGCACGGCCAGGACGCGACCACCGACCGGTACGGCGCGCAGGCAGTGACCCGTGCGCTGGCTCTCGGTGACCGCCGCCCCTCGACCCAGCGGTCCGGCATTCCGGCCGAGCCGCACGACGACGACAGGGAGATCTGATGACCCTCGTTACCTGCGACCCGGACACTGGCTTGCGTCGTGGCCCGGTCCGCTTTCCCGATGGGAACCCGCCGCCGCCGTTCGGTTGCCGTAAGTGCGGCATGGAGGCGGGTCACCACTACGCCGATGTTCACCGCTGGGAGCGGCCGACCGACGCCCAGATCCTGGCCCGCATGAAGGCCCGCCGTGTTGCGCGCGCCAAGGAGAAGCGCATGGCCCGGATCTACGTCGCGTTCTGCGCGGCGGCCGGCCTGTTCGACAGGCCCGAGCGGAAGAAGTCGGCCCGATGACGACGAACCTCGACACCGTCGGCGAGGTGCGGGACTTCCTGCGGCTGTGCCTGAACCCCGGCCCGCGCCGGGCCGGGCGCACCGTCGCCCAGCTCGCCAAGGTCATGCCGGACTGGCTCGCCGAACGGCTGACCGCGCACGCCCCGCACGTCGCCGAATTCCGTGAGGCAGCCGCTCGCGCGGAGACCGAAGCCGCCCGGGCGCGCAAGGCTTACGCCGACGCCCTCGGCGCCTGGATCAGCGAGGAGACGACACGGTGAAGTTCGTCGCCCGGGCCCTGTCCTTCGTCCACGGCGTCACGTGCGTGTTCCTCGCGTACGCCGCCACCCTGTCTCTGCAACAGGGCGCCTGGTCCTTTGCCGCCGCGTTCTTCGGCGCGGCTGTCCTCTCCGGGGTCGCTGGCTGTCTCGGATACGCCCCCGAGCCTCGGGCGACGGACACAGAGCTCCACCCCTGCGACCCGGTCGAGGACCTGGCGGTGATTGTCCGCACATGCACGTGCGATCGCTGGTGGACCTCCTTCGGCACCAAGCACGACGTGTGGTGCCCCAACCAGTCCTGGAGCAGCACATGACCACCAACAGCCCGCCCGCCCCTCGACCCGTACGGGACTCCGAGCTGCGCCGCCTCCTGGCCGCCGTCGTCGACACCGACCGGGACGAGTCCCCCTTCGGCTGGACCGAGCCGCAGCCGGCCCGCCCCCAGGACACCGCGACGAGGAGCCCGCAGTGACCAGCCACCCGTACGGCGACCCTCTCCGCTGGGACGAGGTACCGCCCGCCCTCACCGCCGAAGTCGTGAGCTCCCTCACCGGCTCTCCGTCCCGCTGCTGCTCCTCGCCGCCACCGGCGTCCTCGCGGCCCTCCTCGTGTCATGGGGGCGCCACGACCGGCGACGGGCCGCGGAACTCGCCGCTCGCCCGCACACCGGCCGTGAAACCACCACGGCACTCGCACACCACGCCATCCGCGAGGGATGGACCGACCCCACGGAGGACCAAGCAGCATGACCGACCGCATCCCGCTCGACGACCTCACCAGCGACCAACTCGACCAGCTGTACGACGAGCGGAACGCCGCGCTGGAACGTCTGAACTTCCTAGACCTGTCCATGATGCCGGACATGCGCCGCCGGACGGCATCGGATGCCGCGGCGATCAAGCGCTGGCGGGACCGCGCCGAGCAGGCCGAGGCCGCCATCGACCGCGTGCGGGCCCTCGTTGCCGAGATGCGCACCTGGGTTCTTCCCCACAGCCAGCTCGGCCGCTACGTCGACCGCACCCTCGCCGCCCTTGACCAGCCACAGCAGCCTGCACCCGAGGAACGGGCAAAGCTTCGCGAGCAGTACGGGCAAGTACTACGCCGCTGGGGCCTGCTCGACGAGGTGAACGACCCGCAGGCCACCGAGGAGTTCGCCGTCACGGACCTGCTGGCCGTCCCGACCTGCCGCCCCGGGCCGTACGGCGACTGCCGCAACTGCCACCCCACCGAGCAGCAGCCCATCACCACGGAGGCAGCGACCCGATGAACACCGCTCCCGCACCCCGCACAACGCTCGAAGCCACCCAGGCCCTCGCTGCCAAGGGGCTCCACGTCCGCTACGCCGCCGACGGAGAGTCCCGGTGCATCACCGACTACTACCCCCATCGCCGGCCTAGTGTCCGACCAGGCGTATTTCCTTCTCGTTCCGCCCTCATTGCGCCTCCTTGCCCGGCAAACTGTGGTTATGGGGGCGCGGTTCGTTGTCCTAGGTGAGACCGAGGCAGAGTGTGCCGACGGTCTGGCCGAGCTGTGCGAGCGGCTGGGTGCAACACCGACGACCCGGCCTTGCCGAGCCACTGGCGGCCGATGGGTCGCACGGGCGGTACCCACGACGACACCCTCCGGCGATACAGCCCGAAGGCCGGCTGCGCGGTGAACCTACGGTCGCCATTCCTCGCGGTAGTCGGGGTGGTCGGCGTAGGTCAGGGCGAGGTGGCGGAACACCTCGATGAGAACCGTGCGTTCCACGCTGGCCGTGAGCTTGTTGAAGGAGTCCGATAGGGCGGCGCTCGTCTCCGGCTCCTCGTACCGCTTCAGCAGGCCACGCTTGGCTTCGACCTCGCGCAGAACACGGGCCGGGTCGTGGTGGACGATGTGGCAGACGTCCTGGCTCTTCATCAGCCCATCGGACACAAGGGCGCGGCCGGCGGCGTCCCTGATGCCGTGCATGAACGCGGCGCGGTAATCCCGCTGCCAGGGCGGTCGAGATGCCACGCGTGCGATCTGTTCGTCTTCGGTGAGGCGGTCGCGGAGGAACTGCATCAGGTCGTCCATGGGGGCATCATCTCGCGCTGGTGAGCGTGCCGGAGTGAAGGCCGTCTGGGCCCCTCACATGCTGCACGTGAGCGAGGTCAGCCAAAAGATGTTGCCCCAACTTGCCGATCTGGAGAAGTCCGGTTGGGCCGTTCCATGCGACGAAACTAGTGGAAATCTGCTGATGAAACCACCCTCCATGGTCCGGAAAATTATCGATTCCCGGTTCCGGATTTCATGGCGGGTGAAGTCAGAGGAAATATGCCCCTCTTTCATCATCTGTCAGGAACAGATTTTCAGTCAGGCTCGATATGATCGAGCCACTTTCTCGAAGAGGTCAGTTTCGCCTCCCCCGGCTTGCCAGGATGGCCTCCCACGGCCTCTGGGAGGAACCATGTCAGCTCTCCGCCCCCGTCGACTCGTAACGGCAGCAACAGCCCTGATCCTTGCCCTTGGTGGCGTCGTCGCCGCCACCGGCACCGCGCAGGCGGCGGCGAACGGAACACAATCGGGCGACGGCTGGGAACAAATCACGTATTACGCGAGCGCGGGTGGTCGCTGCGAGGCAGTAATCAGCTACGAGAATAGCTACGCGTTGGGTTTGTACATCAACGCCGGCGTCGCCGTCGGCTGCACCTTCTGGATTGAGCGCTCCGCCGACGGCGGTTACACATGGCCCAGCGTTTACTACACGCACGCCCTTGGCCCTAACGATTCCAGCTACTCAACCGGAAGTGTCCTGGACAGTTCGGCCTACGTGGCTCGGGTCTGTTTTCACTTCAATGTCAGTGGAGCAGCACGCCATTGCAGCCTGTTGATCTGAACGGGCAGGGGAATTGGGCCTTCTCGGCAGTCCAGGCCGACATCTGTGGGCAAGGATGTCGGCCTGGATCCGGACGCTGGCGCCCGGTGGCAGCATCGGCTTCGAGGTGAGACCACCACCGGACCCATCCAGCCTGCCACAGGGCGCTGACGGTCTCGGGTCAGGCGACCGCACCGGTACGGACGGCGAACTCCCGCAATCCCTGCACCCGTGCTGGGCCGTACAGCAGGCCCGACGTCAGCGCCCGCAACGCCGGCCGCCGTACCTCTTGCGGGGCCTCCTGCTCGACATGGCGCAGCGCCGCGAAGGTCTGTTGCGTTGTAAGCACGCCCGGACAGGCCCTCGGACATCCGCCGGGGCGAGGTTGTCCGTATGCCCGTCATCGTCGGCGAGAAAATCGACGTGCACCCGCTAACTGGCCCGCCTGCCAGCGCGGCATGTGGGAGTACGACGGCCGCACGGAGACGCGCGGCCCGCTGCCCGGGCTACCTCAGGGCTTCTCCGAGCCGGTCGCGGTGCCGACCAGTGAGCTGATGGTGCAGGCCCTCGGCACGTGAGCGGACCAGACCGGTGCGATAGCTGGTCGGAAGACGCTCGAACGTCTCGACTGCCATGTCGGCCGCTGCGCTCGGGTCTCCCTCAACGCGGAGGCACAGGGCGGTATCCATCCTCAGCAAGGCACGGCTCATCACCGATGGTGTGCCCGTCAGTTTGAGCGCGGACCTCTGCGCGGCGTACGCAGCCGCCACGTCCCCGAGCAGCATGTGCGCCTGGGAGAGATGCACGTGATGCTTCTGGAGCGGGTAACCGAACCAGGTGTCAGCAATGTCCGGGCCGTCGAGGCGCTCGGCCAGAGAGCGGGCGTCGGTAACCGCCTTGTTCGCTCCGTCCCTGTCACCGATCGCGGCGAGGGACCGGGCGGAGACGGCCGCTGCCAACGCAGCCGCCGCAGTAGGCGCCCGCCCAGCCACCCGGCGCGCCCGGCCAGCGAGACGTGCCGCGGCCTGAGGAGACCCGTAGTTGAGCGGCACCATGGCGTGCCGCGCCAGAACCCAAGCGCACATCTGCCGGTCCCCGGACTCGCCCGCGGCCTTCTCGGCGGTCGTGAACCAACGGGCCGCGTCCGGCTGATCGCCACGGTCGTGCTGAATGATCGCGACCAGGCCGGCGATACCCGCAGTGATGCGGGCGAGGTCCGCGCGGGTCTTCGCCGGGTGGGGCCGACCGAGGGCGTCACGTAGCAGGTCGAGGTCAGCCCGCATGTCCGTCAGGACGGCATGGGGAGAGCGGCCCCGGTATCCGCCCCGGTGCCGCTCGAACGCCGCCTCCAGATAGGCAAGGTCGCCTTCCCCGCTACCGGTCAGCGCGTCGTCGATCCCTTCGCGGGCCTGCGCCATGCCTGGAAGCGTGGTGCTCACGCCCACCGCAACTGCCGCCGACCCTAGGAACTTTCGTCGGTTCACGTCCTCGTCCTCCTTGCCCTGACTGCGTCGGTGCCCGCGTGACGCCGCGACGGCCCGAACCACATCACCCTTCGTCAGCCCATAGACGCGCGCGATCGGGTCGTGCCAGACGGGGGTCGGTAACCGCCGCTCGCTCTCCCACCGCTTCAGGTTCTCCGGGTCGAACCAGCCACCGCCCAGCGCGTCCTCCATGAGGAGAGCCTGTTCCTGCCGGGTCCGGCCCGCCTGCTCTCGGATGCCACGCAATAAAGCGCCGATCCCGTCCCGACTCAGCATGGGCTGCCCCTCGTATGTCGCATGACCGGAATCCCATAGTGGCCCCCCGGCCTGGCCCCCCGCCCGGGAAACGCACCCATTTCTGGCCCCCTTTCCCCGGTATGCCCCGCCGTTGAATGAGCGATGCCGCCGCCGGGGCGGTGTCATCCCAGGACGGCTCTCCACAGTCAGCAGGCGGACGACGCATCCAGCCGTTTCGCTGCTCTCACTCCTACCGGAGGCAACCATGGACAAAGCGCTCGACACAGTCGGATCCGGGCTCACCGCGTGCGACTGTGGCTCGGGGAGAAGCACAGGAACCGCTGCGAGCATCGCCGCACAGGTGGCTGAGCTCCACGGGTACCGCCCCGGTCAGGTTCCGCCGCACACGGCGCCGGTGCTGGCGCTGGGCATCTCCGAGCGTGTCGGATCGAACTGGCTGTCAGACTCGCTGCGCTCAGTGATGCCGCAGCACAACGAGCCCTTCCGGCAGCAGCTCGGCAGGGAGCATCCGCTGTCGCCGCGCACGCGCAACCCGGTCGGCCTGGAGGACGCCGGGCTCGACGGCCTGGGGTGGCACCATCTGGCCTGTGCGATCAGCGACCTCTACGGACAGCCGCGACACCTGGTCAAGGAAACCAATCTGTTCTTCGCCACCGACACCGTGTTGGGACTGCTGCCCCACTCCCCGACATTGGTCCTCACCCGCGCCCCCGTCGGGATCGCCTCCAGCTTCGCCCGTGGCCGGCTGTGGGAGCGCTGGCAGTACGGCGAGCGGTACGCCCAGGTCGCGGCGACCGCCCGGCGCCCTCGGTGGCGCGACATGTTCGCGCCGCTGCTGCCGCAGGATGAGCCCGAGGAACCGGTTGCTCTGGGACGCCTGATCGCAGTCAACGCCCTGCTGCTCGCCCGCGGCCTCGCCCGAGGAGACCGCCCCTGCGCAGTCATCTCCTACGAGCAGCACGTCACCGACCGTGCAGCGACGCTGGACCGGCTTGTCCGCCACCTGGAGATTCAGCTGCCCCACAGCGAGCGGGCCCGGCCCGCCGGAGTGCCCGACGCCCGGGCCTCTACCGACGCCACGTTCGCCACCGATGTGCACAAGACCGACCTGGTGGCCGAACTTGACCTCCGTACAGCCGAACTGCTGTCCCACCACACTGCCGCCACCCTGGCACTCGCCGAGCAGGTGCTCGACACACAGGTCACGACAGTCGCCGCAGAATGGCTGGCCGGCGATGACCTGTATGAGGTGCGTGAGCCGGTCGCCCGCTGCCGCCCCCGCCCACGGACGCCATCACCCGTACAAAGGGCGCCCAAGCCGGCCTACTGTCCCGGGTCCCGGGTCTCGTGGCGCAACCTGCTGGTCACCAACGCGGAGATGGCCGACCTGCTGAGCATGCTGCACGCGGCCGGAGCCCCGAACTCGCACCTGGGTACGAACCTGCTGGTGTGCCCGATGCCGCACGAACGCGGCGGACGCCTGCTTTTCGACACCGCACGGCGACGATGGGGCGTCAGCCCCGGATACGAGTCACACCCCGCGTACTGGGTCACCTGGGTCGGGGCGGCCGTCATGGCTGCCTGGTCCGGGGCCCGCCTACCCACCCGCGCCGAGGCGTTGGAGGCCACCGCCGGGGCACGGGCCCGCAACTGCGACTACGCGGTGGGGGATGTCAGTCCGGTCGCTGACCCTGGCTGTGGCCCTGACCAGGTGCACCACCTGGTCGGCAACCTGCAAATCTGGTGCGGCGACGGCCCCGAGCAGCCCGTCACGGAACCCGTGCAGCGGTACATGTTCGGCGCGGCATGGAACACGCCAGGCACCGGCGAGGCGATCGGCGCCGTGCGCTCCCGTTACCTGCTGGGCTCCTCGCGCGGGGTCGGTGTCCGCCTCGTACGCGACCCCCAGACCACACCGGCGTCCGGGCTCGGCGCATGGGAACTGGCACACCGGCTCAACCAATGGATCGACGACCTCCACGGCCCCGCCCGCCCGCTCGGCGAGCCGGACCGCTACCTGATCAGCTCCCTGACCGGGTCATAGACCGATGGCCGACTTGGGGCCCATGTAGGAACCGGCCCCAGGAAAGCCCTCCCGGCACAGCTTCACGAACGTCTCGCTGAATCCCAGGCCGGGCAGGTCACCGATCTCCACGAACGTGGCCTGCCGGATCGGACGCGTATCCGCGCCCTCCGTGACGGCCCCGACCTGCCCGCCGACCCGACGGGCCTCGAAGGTGATGTGAACAACATGAGCCCGCGTGTGATCACACACGTACAGCAGCCGGCCGACCTCGACGTCGACACCGGTCTCCTCCCGCATCTCCCTTACGAGGGCCTGCTCCAGGCTCTCCCCGTTCTCGACTTTCCCCCCGGGCAGAGACCAGGACCGCGGCCCGTCGGTGTCCTGGTCCAGAAGCAGGATCTTCTCGCCCTCGATGACGATGCCCGTCACTCGTGTATGCATCCAGCGACGCTATCGCCCACCAGCCAGGGACCGGGAGCACATCGATGAACGCGCAGCTCGCAGGCGTGGTGATTGCCGCCGGAGGACTAGGAACACGCGTCGGCGGCTGGTCGGCGGTCCTGCCCAAAGAGTTCCGCCCAGTCCAGGGACGCCCCGGCCTGGTGCACGTCCTGGAGGAGACCGCAGCCCTCGGCGCCGAACGAGCTGTGGTGGTCCACCACCCGTACTACACACCTCTCATCGACTGGACCCGTCAGGTCTTCGCCCCTGGCGCCCTGGCCCGCTACCAAGAACTGGCCCGGCAGCCGCTCAGCCCGCGGCCGCCCTCCGAAGCGCTGCAGGTGGACTTCATCGCGCAGCGCGGCCGGTACGCCGACGTCACCTCAGCACTCAACGGCGCCGAGCACCTGGGCAGCGGGGACGTCTGTCTGGCCTTCGCCGACAACGTCGACCCCAGCCACACCGCGCTCTCCGAACTCATCACCGCCACCGCCCCCGGCATCCCGGCGATTCTGGCAAGCCCGTTCGACATTCAAGCCGCCAGCAGCCACGGAGTGATCGTCTGCTCCGGTGCCGGTCCGGTCCGCACCATGGCCGGCCTCGTCGAGAAACCCGACCCCGCCCACGCCGCGCAACTGGCCGCCGACCACGGACCGGACAACCTCCGCCTGCTCCAGGGCCGCGTCCGCCTGACACCCGAGCTACTGAACTACCTGGCCGCAGCCATGCGCCGAACAGCCACAGAGCCGAAACTCTCCCTCGCCCTCGCCGCCTACGCCCGCCACAACCGCGTGGACATCGTCACCAACCGCAGACCCGTGATCGATCTCGGCGCCCCAGACCACGCAGAAACAGCCCACCCTGCTGGCTGCCAAGAGCCCAGACACGCACATCCGGGCGCCCATCGGCATGACGTCACAGAGCTACGCTGACCCACGGAAAGCCAAGAGGCCCTTCCCGTAGTTCGAGCACGGGAAGGGCCTCGCTGCATTTCAGACCGCCGTCACAGACCGCGAGCCCTGTTCCAGCGGCTCACGTGCATCGCGTACAGAACGTTGCCGATACCCGCGGTGAACATGAACAGCCAGAAGTGCGCCCAGAACGACTGACGCCTACGCCCCAGCCGGCCATAGCCCCCGACGACCGCCGCGGCCGACGCCGAAGCGGAAGAGCTGGAAGTGTTGTTGATGATGATCGTCGGAGGCTGCCCGACCTGGGCAGGCTGCTGATCCGGTGCTGTCGACATGACGCGTCGGCCCCTCTGTGTGGTGTGCAAGAGCGGACCGCACCATAGGGGCACATACCTGATCACCGAGGCCGAATCTGGCACACGTCACCCGGACGTGGGCGCGGCGGCCCTGTAGGCTCCCGCGCGAAACGCGGGCGTGAGATCCCGGGCCGGGCGGCCGTCCACGCCGCCCGGCCGCCGCTCACTCAGCAGGCGTGCGCTGCGCTGCCCGTTTCGCTCTCCTGGCCGTCAGCCTTCTCCGCCGCTCCTTGACCGAGGCCGTGAACAGCCCGGTGGCCTCCAGGAACTCGATCGCGGCCACGGTCCCGGCGTCTTCCGCTTCGTCGTACGTCGCTCCCGCCGCTCGCTGCGCGGTTAGCATCCTGTACTCCAACGCATCGGCTTCCCTGCACAGTTTGCCGCGAAGCGATGCCAGTTCGTTGCGGCGCTGGATGGCCGGCGTGTGTGGCGTGACGTACTCGGGCGTACCCATGGCGTTGTGTCGGGGCTTCTCCACTGCGATAGCTGCCAACTCGACGCAGTACGCGTGCCCGCGCGTCGGGTGCCACTCCTCCGTGCGGTGGGCTACCTCAGGTCACCACGGAGTCTTGCGATGGGCTTTGCAGCGGTGCTCAGGGTCATAGGCCGACCCAATGTAGAGCAGGTTCCCCGCCGCGTCCCACAAGCGGTAGACCGCGGCCCGGGTGCTGTAGTACTTCGCTTCGCGCTTGTTGGCTGGAGTGATCGATAGGCTCAACGCCGCGCCCTTTCTCTCAGGATTCGTGCGCCTCGGTCGAGCGGTCTCGCACACCGCTCGGCCGGGTCTTGACTATGCGGGCGGGTCGTCCTCCGCCGGTTTCTTGCGCGGCTTCACTGGATCCGGCCGCTTCTTGCCGCGTAGGCCCTTGCCGATCTGCTGAGCCCGCTCCGGAGTGATGCCGCCGATGATCTCCGCGATCTCCGGCCAAGTCCTCCGGTCGCGTTCCCGTAGGGCGTTCACTCGGTCCTGACGTAGCTGCCGGAGCTCTGCATGGAGCTCTGGCCAATCCCGCAGTGCAGCAGACACAGCTGCGGCACAGGCGGCGTCGTCCTCGATCGCGGTGAACGCCTCGATGGCCTCGCGCAGCCTCCTCACCTCCTCGCGTTCGTTCGCCATTGCCCGGTCTCCCTCCTCGACGCGAGAGCGCGACCGCGCGATACAAACCCTAGGGCTTGCCTCTGACCCGAGCAAGCCCTAGGGTTTGTATCTGCGGGGCCACCTCCACCGGTCTCGTTGTTTCAGCAGAAAGCCCCAACCGTCGTGGTTGCACACGGTGGTCGGGGCTGCTGAAAGCGGCGGTGGGCCGGGGGTGGTCACCCCGCCCCCCCCCCAACCCCCAGCCGTGGTGGGGAAGCGGCCGGACGCCCCGCACCAACCGGGTTTAAGGCGTGTCGCCTTGAAACTACAATTACA
>NZ_JBHVWN010000008.1:68408-208482 GCF_042882275.1 Streptomyces sp. NPDC058231
CCTTTCTGGGGGGCTTTTTTTTTTTTATAACAGACATCAACGGGGGGGGGCCCGGTGGTTGCACACCGGGCACCGCCTCAACCCCGATCCGTGGTTGCACACGGGCCGGGACGCCAGACACCTGCCGTTAACAGGAGCTGACGCATGAACTCTACTGATCAGGCTGCGGGGAGTGCCCCCGTCCAGACCGAAGACCCGAGGGTGACCGCTGGCCGCGTGCTGGCCATGGTCGCGACTCATTTCACCACCACGGATCCGTCCGGCGTCCTGGAGCCGTATTCGCTCCTGGTGTGCGTTGGTGCGGAGGCGTACAAGCTGTCCGACCGTTCGATGTTCATTGGGGCGGCCCAGATGTCCCGGGCGGCGCTTGCCGAGGCGCCGGAGGCCCCGGAGGGGATTACCCGCGGCGAGTTCTCGCTGCTGCTGCTGAAGGCTGCCAAGGCGTGCGGTTACGACTGGCGCAGCGAGGACAGCGAGCAGGCGCGCGCTGGCAACGAGGCCGCCGGAGCACCGAGGGGGCGTTACTGATGGGCGCCTTCGACTGGCTCAAGGGCGGCAACGACCGCCAGCTCGCCGCCACCTCGTACAGCGGACCTTCTGCCAGCGAGACGGCCGACCGCAAGCAGCAGGCCAAGGCCCGCAAGGCGCGCGCGAAGGACGTCGAGAAGGCCGCCCGCGCCGGTCAGGCGTGGGAGGACGAAGACCGCCGCCGCGAGCGCGACCGGCACCGCTGACGGCGGCACACCGGCCGACCCGCCCCTCCTCTCCTCGGGGGCGGGTCGGCCATCCCTGTTACGCCACACAGAGAGGCAAGAGTGATGGACGAGGCCACCGACCAGCCGCGCATCCCAGGAGTGAAGTACCGCAAGATCACCCGTCATCGGGAGGAGACGACCGTCATCGACGGTGTCCCCTCGACGCGGAAGGTGCCCTACGTCGCGTGGGAGCCGGTACCGCCCCGTGAGTGGGACGAGATGATCCTGCGCGGCGTCATTGGCCTCGCGGTCGTCATCACGTTGATCGCCGTCGTGGCGACCACCGCGAGCGTCGGGGGCCTCCTGTCCAGGATGGTGCCGGAGCCCATCGCCTACGGCATGGGAGTCGTCTTCACGGCTTCGTGGCTGAGCTGCTTGGCACTTGAGTGGCTAAGCAAGATCAACCCGGATCAGGCCCAGCCCGCCCGGATTGCCGGATGGGTCGCCCTGGCGATCAGCATGGGCGCCGTCTTCACGTACGGCCACACGCTGAACCAGCCGTGGGCCGGTGGCTTCGGCGCCTGCATTGACCTGCTGTCCAAGGGCCTGTGGGCGCTGCTGATTCGGCACCACGCCGTCCCGCTCGATGAGGGTGTCGCGCACTGGGTCACCCAGCAGGAGCAGAAGCTGGCTAGCCGCGAGCTGCTGTCCGGCCGTCTGCTGCGCCTCAACCGTCGGGCCGCCTACCAGCGGGCGGTTGGGGGCGTCGAGTACCAGGCTGCCGGGGCGATCCTGGCCAACGCCCAGACGACGACGAGTCTCCCTCCGGCCGAGCAGACGCCCGAGCCCGCCCCGTCCGCTCCGGTCCCCCCGGCAGCCGGCCAGGGCGGCGACGAGCAGCAGGCGCCTGTCCCGCCGGTCACGGAGATCGACCGCCAGTCGATTGCCGCGATCGTCCGCGAGGTCATCGCCCAGAACTCGAAGGTCAGCGACGCCGACCTCGTCACCGCGGTCAAGGAGGCGGGCCACCCCGACCGGCCGAACTTGGCCGACACCGTGCGGCGTACCGCGCTGCGCGTGGACCCGTCCCGGAAGGCGTCGTGACTCTCGCTCACGTTGTCGTCGTGGCCGTTGCCGTCGCCTGGTGTCTACAGCGCTTACGGCGGCGGCCCGGCGCCGGGTCCTCGGCCGCAGCGCGAGCCCGCCGCCTCCGCAGTCCACTGGTCCGCCTCGCCGACCTGGTCGGCATCCAGACCGCACGCGGTCGCCAGGCAAACCAGTGGGACGCCGGGGCAGCAGGGGAGAAAGCCACCGCGGCCCGCCTCAAGCCACTCGCCCGCGAGGGCTGGACGGTCCTCCACGACCGCGCACTGCCGACCGGCAACGCGAACGTCGACCACCTGCTGGTGAGCCCGGGCGGAGTCGTGATCGTCCTCGACAGCAAGAAGTGGTCGGCCCGTTGGCCACTCACGGTTCAGTCCGGCCGGCTCATGCACGGCGACCGCGACGTCACCCGATGGCTGAACGGCATCCGTCACGAAGCCCGGACCGTCACCCGCGTCCTCGGCGGCCCCGTAATCCCCCTCGTCTCCATGGAAGGCGCCCAGCTCGTCGGCGGCGAGCTGGTGCTCGACGGCATCCGCATCGTCCCCGCCGACCGCACGGTGCCCGCCCTGCGCTCCCTGGCCCGCCGCCACCGCGCGGTCGGGGAGCACCCCGGCCCGCGCGCCGCCCGCCTCTTCAGAAGGAAGTGACCCGGTGGACCTCCGCCCCCGCGCCCTGCTCCAGCGGCTCAACAGCTCTACGACCGTGACCGAGCCCGACGACACCGATGACACCGGCACAGCTCCGGTGGTCACCGTTCCGACCCAGCCGGTACGCGGCGGCGACCGACTGCCGAACTGGTGGGAGCCGAAGCGCGACGTCGTCGACCTGGACAAGCACGCCCCCGAAGAGGCGCCGTGCGAGCACCCGCACCCGCACGCGGTCCACGCCCGGCCCACCGGCGAGCTCGTCGCCTACTGGTGCGCGGACTGCGACACGCAGCTCCCCGTGCCCGAGGACATGGAGGACGACGAGTACGACGAGGAAGAGGGAGACGACGAAGGCGAGGAGGGCGTCGACAAGGTCCCGGCCCGGATCCGGCGCGGCTGGAGCATGCGCGGCTCCGGCAAGAGGGTCTACAGCCGTCCGACGTACAACTGCGGCAAGTCGCCCAAGCAGTCGCTGATCGAGGCGTGGACTGGGATGCGCCCGCTGACCCGTCACGGTCTCTACAACGGCGGCGCCCTGGCCCTCGGGTTCAGCCTCGGCGTCCCGCAGTTCTTCACCGCAGAGACCGCCTACCTGGTGGCGACGTACGACTCGTGGACCGACTTCTACGTGTGCGTCTGGTACGGCGTCGCCGTCGCGATCTGGATGTTGGACCAGCGCACCCGCAACTGGCTGCCGGCTTTCGCGCTCGTCGCCCGGGTGCCGCTGGTCTCAGTGATCGTCGGCGTCCTGCTGTACGGCAACCCGGCCTGACCCCGCCCCCGATCCCGGAACGGAACGCGAAGCATGGACTTCCTCCCCGCCCTCGGCGCCGTCGGACTCGCCGGTGCCCTGTCCGCACTCCTGTGGTTCGGCACTAGTACCGGCGGCAAGATGAAGCCCCTCGGCTGGGGTGCTTGCCTGGTCCTGTCGATGATCGCCGGAGCCGCCTACAACGCGGCCGGCCCGCCCTTCGACATCGTGTCGAGCCTCGTGCGCGACGGGCTCGGCATGTTCAGCAGCGTGTTCCCCGGCTACAGCATGGCTGCGCTCGCCCTCACGCTGCTGATCGTCATCCTCTACAAGAAGCTCACGACCCGAGGCGTGTCCATGCTCGGCATCGTGTTCTGGTACGTCGCGTCCGGCGCGGGCGGCGGGTTCTCCATCGTCGCGGAGAAGATCGCCGTGATCATGCGGGGCCTCGCATGAGCGCCGCCCACCTCCACGCGGTCCCCGACCCCGACCCCGAGCCCCGCCCCCCGGTCGACGACCAGCTCGAGAACTCTCCGGTCGGCGACGTCGACGGGGGACAGGAGCACCGCGGGTGGATACCGAACCTGCGGCCGTACTACGACGTGCGCCCACTCGCCGAGCTCGGCCCGCTCGCCGTCGAGGCCACCCGCGTCGGCGGCCCGCCGCTGCTCCGCGCCACCGGCCGGGGCCTGCGCGCCCTCGCCGGAGGGCTGTTCGTCCTCGCCCGTGGCGTGGGCGTCCTCCTGGTCCTCCTCGCCGGATGGTGGTCCGGCCGCATCGGCAAGCACGGCAGCATCGGCGCCCGGTCCGCCGGCGCCGGGTTCATCGCGTACGCCGTAGTGAAGACCGCCATGCGGTACCCAGGCGCGCGCTGGTTCGTCCTCCTCGCCCTCCTCGCCGCCGTGGTCCTGGCCGGCCTCGGCCATATCAAGGCGCCCGAGCCGAAGCAGCAGAAGAAGACCCCGGCGAAGAAGAAGGGCGCGGGGGAGAAGGGCAAGGGCACCCCTGCCGAGGACGACGACGAAGAGACCCCCGAGGTGAGTAAGGAGGACGCCCCCGCCGAACCCCGGCGAGGTCCCCTCGGCCGCCTCGCCCGTCGCCTCAAGAGCGGTGGCGGCACCCCCGCGAAGCCGTCTCCCGACGAGGCCGACGAGACCCCCGTCGAGTCCTCCCCGGACCCCTCCCCGGAGGACCTGTCCAGGGCGCTCCATCACCTCTACCGAGGGGGCTCCGGAGTGCTCCATACGGCCCTCGCCGAGCACCTCCCGCTCCCCTCCACCAAGGCCGTGAAGAGGGTGCTGGACGGGGCCGGTATTGCCCACCGCCCGGGGGTGCGCACACCGGCCGGTAATGGGCCCGGCGTCCACCACCACGACTTCCCGCCCCTGCCCCTCTCCCAGGAGTGGCCCCAGCAAGAGGGTTGTTGGCGCAGGTCAGAGCCAACGCCAACGCCAACAACGCCGCCAACACCCCCCGGAGAGAGGTTGAGTGCATACCGCACCGACTGGACACGGGAGGAGCTGGAGAAGGGCCACCGGATCGTCCCGGACACCGACCGAGGACCGGCCGCCTGGAAGATCGAACACCGCCGCACCGACTGACCTCGAACACCACGCTCGGTTTGTGATCCGGTGCAGTCCGTAGCCACGAGGCCGGAAAGTCCGTCATGATGGGAAGTGATCTGAAATGAAGGAGGGGACGGGGATGTACGCCTACCGGTGCGAGCAGTGCCGCACGACGTCGCCGGGGGTGGTCACGCGCTACGGCCTGAATGAGGAGCGGGACAAGCACCGGAACCTCTTCCACGGCGGGCACGTTCGTCCCCGACGGCGAGCAGGTCATGGAGCCGGACAAGTTCAACGTCTTCGACGTCCCCCGGGAACAGTGGATCGTCGGCGGCATCATGATGCTCGTCGTCGTCTTCGGCCTCCTCTACCGCTTCGGGTAGATCACGCCGCCTCGTACCGGTGAGCCCGTCCGCCGCTCCATTCGATCCAGTGCGGGTCGTCGAGTAGATCCCAGGCATCGTCGAGGCCGGCCCGCCTCAGGAACTCGACGAGGTCGTTGTCCGTGTGGGCGAGCCCGACGATCTGCCCGTTGATGGTCACCCTCCGCCCGCCCGAGGGTGAGAGGCCGTGGACGACTATCGGTGCGCTCATCACTCCAGCGTGGCCCGGGGTGACGGCGGGCGCATCCGGCTGTCCCAGGTGCGCGGGCCCCGGTCCGGCGTAAGGATCGCTGTACGGGCGGCGGCCCAGATGTCTCCCTGCCGCGGCCTGGACTGCTGCCCGACCGGCCCACAGGGGGGTCCTGGAGGTACGCATGCCGTCGACGATCTGGAGCGGGGCCATCAGCTTTGGCCTGGTCACGATCCCCTGCAAGGTGGTCAGTGCCACCGAGGATCACTCGATCCGCTTCCACCAGGTCCACCTGGAAGACATGGGCCGGGTTCGCACCAAAAAGGTGTGCGAGATCGACGGCGAGGTCGTGACGCAGGAGGACATCGGCAAAGGCTACGAGCTCACCAAGGACGAAACGATCCCGATCACGGACGCAGAGCTCGACCAGATGCCACTGCCCACAGCCAAGGCGATCGAGATCGTGGCGTTCGTGGACGCCGACACGATCGACCCCGTGCGAATCGGTGACAGCTACTACCTGGCGATCGACGGGCAGGTAGCGGCGAAGCCGTACACCCTGCTCCGCAAAGCGCTGGAGCGCTCCGACAAGGTCGCCATCGCGAAGTTCGCCTGGCACAACCGCGAACGGCTCGGCCTGCTGCGGGTCCGCGACAACGCCATCGTGCTCCACGCGATGCGGTGGCCGGACGAGATCCGCGACCCGGCGGAGCTGGCCCCGAAGAAGACCGAGTTGAACGAGGACGAGATCGAGCAAGCCGTGCAGCTCGCCGAGAGCATGACCGTCGACGACATCTCGGGTTTCCGTGACGCGTACCGGGACGCCCTGGAAGAGCTGATCGAGGCGAAGAGCGAAGGCAAGGAACCAGCCCAGCCGGTCGAAGGCGAGGCGCAGCAGCCCGCGCAGGTCGTCGACCTGATGGCAGCTCTGAACGCCTCCGTACAGAAGGCAAGGGAGTCCCGCGGCGAGACGGACGGCCACGCCACGGTCCACGAGATGAAGCCCCGAAAGAAGGCGGCCGCGAAGAAGACGGCGAAGAAGGCACCTGCCAAGAAGGCCGCAGCGAAGAAGACCACGGCGAAGAAGACTTCCAGCCGGAAGCCACGCAGCGCCTGACTACCCGAGGACCCCGAGCTCGGTATCGGGCCGGCAGTGGATGCAGGCCCGGATCCCATCGGCGAGGGCGGCGAGGGCCTGCTCGCGAGTGATGGCGCGGCGCCGCTTCCCGGCCGCGTAGCACCCGCCGACATGGACATCGATGGGCCGTGAGCCGACACCGATTCCGAGCTCGATAATCCAGTCCGGCGTCGGCGGCCGGGCCCGCTCGCCCTGCTCGCGCTCGGTCTCGCGGCGCTCCTCATCGGCGATCCAGCGGTCGATCTGCTCGACCTGCTGCACGGCGATGCGGCGAGCGAAGCGCAGCATGGCCAGGCGCGACGAACTATCGGACATGTGTTCGAGTCTACGTCGGGCGCTGAGTACCATCGGGCGGCGTAGGTGACCTCTCGCAGTGAAGGTTGAGCGTTGAGTGCTCCAGTTGGCCCCTCTGGCGCTCAGCGTTGGTGTGCCGCGGGCGCAGGTGGCCCCGGGAGTGCCGCACCAGGTGATGTGGCGCTCCTTGGGGTGCGCTGCACCGGGTGGATCGCACCCACGACGGCCTCAACTGCATTGTTGAGAGCGCGCGTTGATCGCGGATAGCTTTTCCTCATGGACTTGACCACGTGGCTCGCAGTGCTTGGCTTCGTCACCGGGTTCGTCGGACTGGGGTGGCAGATCTTCACGCATTGGCTTACCGGACGACGTCTGCAGGTGCTGGCGCTTCGGGAACGCTCATATGAGGGATGGACTATTCAGACACACATTTTGAACGTGGGACGTCTTGACGTTTCCATCCAAAGCTACTCAGTGTGGGCCGACTTCACCGGGCGTCGCCTTCGCCGCTTTCGGTGGCGGATCCAGGCGGTCAGAAAACTCGGCTGGTCGCATGCGCGACGCACCCAGGTGACGTTTTCCCCGTCAGTGGCAATTTCGGCTCCCGGGGGATTTGCCGACGATGCCACGCGAGTGCAGTTCCCCTTTATTCTTAAAGCTGGCGAGATGTTCGTGTTTCCTTCACTGAGTGTTCGCGTCCCGCCATCCACGGATCGGGTGCTCACCGTGGCGGTCGGGCTGGGTGCTGGGCGTCCCTTGCGGGCCAGGGTCCTGGACGTCTCGGCTCTCAGATCGCACCCCGTCATCGATGTCCCTGCTGAAGATGGATGGAGCATTGGCGTGAGAGAGGCATGGTTCCATCCGGCGTTCGCCCCGGTAGTGGACCCCATTGTCCCAGGGTCGCGGTCACTCACGGATCTGGTCACAGCAGCAGGCGACTTCATCGAGGACCTCTCACTTCTCCGTGAGACCCCGCAAAGCATTGCGCTAGGCGAAGCTGTCTCCGAGATGCGGGAATACATTCTGGCCAATGGAGATTTGTCGGGGATTCTCTTGGATCGCCTTCGCGAGCTTCTTGACGGGAGGGAGCCGGCGATGGATCTCCTGGCTTCCACCCAGCGCCTCGGTCAGGCCGTCTGGTCGGCGACCTGGGAGGGGTCGGCGAACATGTGGCGGAACGTTAACGGCAACACTTGACTCCATCGACTCAAGTGTTCTCGGCGCTGACCAACATCCGTTCTGATCGGGCGCATGACGCCTTCGCCCGGCATCGTGCCAGTACGGCCAGAACGGCTGGGACGCGATCCCGACGGTGTCCAGGTCAAAGGCGCTGAGCGGGAACTCGCCTTACGCGCGTACGGGTTCCTCCACCGACGCCCCAGACGGTCAGCCCCAAACGATCACTCAACCTTCGGTGACAATGCTCAACCTTCACTGCGAGAGGTCAGTAGGTTTCAGGAAGCCGAAGAGGAGGGGGTCGCATGAACGACGCTGACCTGCTGCGATTCCTCGGCATCGACCCGGTGGGGCTGGACCCCGCCCCACCGTGGGCGCCACGCCAAAAGGCAGGCACCGAGCGGTTCGACGGCAGCCACCCATGCGCGCTCTGCGGCGAGCCCGCAAGAGCGACCGGGGTCGTCGACCCGCCCGAGCACGGCCGCCGCTGGCTGGACCGCTGCATGCCCTGCCTCCTCGCCACCACCCCCCGCGGCGGGCCTCGTGCACCGCTGGCGGACACGCTGGCCGTGCTGCGCGAAGCAGCCCGCGAAGCGGGGGTTGCCCTGACGATCGTGGCCGACGGGTCATAGCCTGCGATTTCAGCTGACTCTGTTGATCGGCGACAGGCCCGTCATGCACGGCTGGTGGTCCGACCTGACGACGGCCGAGATGGATCGGCGAGCGCGGAGGCCGCGTCGGTGCCCGCATCACGCTCACCGACGAGGCAGACGGCGGCCGACTGCTGAAGTCATGGCCGGACGGGGACGCCTGATACCGCCCACGCCGTCGGTTCCGTGGGGGTATGCTCCCCGGCCGGTGAATTCGGAAGGTGGCGGCATGGCGGGTACGACGGCGTTTGTATGGGTGCTTCTTTCAGGCTGCGTCGTTGCGGTAGTCGCAGTCGTCGCCCGGGCCAAGGTGGACATCGCCCGCATTCAGGCGAAGACCGGCGGCCGCGATTCGGCCCGGCGGAGCTGACCGACGTCAGTCCTTGATGGAGCGCACGGTCGGCTTCCGCTTCGGGGCGACGCCGTGCTCCTTGGCGATGCCGCGCACGGTCTCCTCGGTCCACGGCGTCAGCGCCGCGATCTTGGCGTGAGACAGGCCGGAGGTGCGCAGTTCGTCGGCGACGGCCTTCCGCGCGGTCTGCCGCTTCTCCTCCAGCAGCACCTCGGCCTTGGCCAGCTCATCGAGGGCGTCGGTGAGGTTCTGGCTGGGCTCGTGAGGCTCGGCGCTCTTTCGCGTGGTCATGCGGTCGAGTCTTCCACAAGGGGAGTTGGGCAAACCCGTTAGCCGTGTGGAGTTGGTGGCTCCGACCTGCGGGAAGTGGCAAAGACGCTCCCGCCCCGTGCGCCCGTCCGACCGGCGGCCGCGCCCGTCCGGAAGTAGTCCAGGCGCGGCAGGAAGCCCCGCTCTCCCCTGGGGAAGGCGGGGCTTCCTGCTGTCTGGGCGCATCCAGAGCACGCCTCTGACCTGCGTATTTTGCCAACCCTTTGCCTATCTCGGATGCCCAATCTGGTTTTCCCAAGTCGACTTGGGAAAGAATGGTGGATGTAACCACAAATCACCAAGAAAGAGGCGGATATGAGCACACCGGACAGCGCGACCCACCCGGCCCGGTGTCTCAAGTGCCGCAGGATCCTCCGTCGTCCCAGCCCGGACGGCTACGGCCCCAAGTGCCGACTGAAGATCCGCCGTGCGGCCCCCGCCCGGCTCCCGGACTTCAAGCCGCACCAGGTCGCCAAGGCCGTGGAGCTCCTGGAGCTCGGTGGCTTGGTTCCGCTCCGCCAGAACCGGATCTTCCTCGTCGTCTCCGACGACGGCACCGAGGTCTACCGCACCGCGGCCACCGGTCAGTGCAACTGCCCGGCCGGCCTGCGCTCCACGGCTTGTTACCACGCGGCTGCCGCCCGCCTTGTCCACGCCGCCTGACCACTTTGAGAGGACCCACACGATGAACGCCAACCTGAAGGCCACCACCCGCGCCACGCTCCTCTCCGGGATCATCCGAGGCCGCACCAAGGGGTACCCCGAGGCCACCGCCCTCCGCGCGATCGCCACGAACCTGACCCGGGCGGCCGGAATCCTCCGCAAGGCGGCCGACAGCGACCGCTTCCCCGACGACGCCGACCAGGCCCTGTGGCGCGCCCGCATCAACGCCGCCCGCACGGAGACCGGCATCCCGGCCGCGGTCATCGACCACGTCTCGGCACTCGCCATCGGCTACGAGCCCGACCTGTCCGACCTGCTCCCCGCCGACCCCGAGCACGTCCGCCAGGAGGACGAGCTGCGCGCCCGCTTCCTCGACCTCTCCCGGCACCTCGACGCCCGCGACGAAGACGTAGCCAACGCCGCGCTCGTCGCACTCATCCGCCTGCACAGCGACTACGACCGCCTGGCCGCCGACGTCGCCCTTCACGGCCGCGCCGACCAGCTCCCGACGACCTACCGGCCGCACGAGGGCACACGCACGGCCGTCCACCTGCCGGGCCACCTGACCGTGTTCGACGGCGGCCTGATCCTCGCCGAGCTGCCCGTCCCGTTCGCCATCACCCCCGGCGAGATCTGGCAGCTCATCAAGACCGCCCAGCCCGCCCGCGACACGGCCGCCGCGTTCACCGACGGCCTCAGTGCCGAACTCGCAGCCGCCTGATCCCCGGACAGCGTGTCCGGACACGTCCGGACACGCGCCGACCTGCAAGAACGCCAGCACGCGGACACCGGCCGGACAGCGGTCCGGCCGGTGTCCGGACAGAGAGGACCAAGACGATGAGCACCACCGCCACCCACCAGCCGGTCGAGGTCGAGTTCACGGGAGCGCCGATGTACGAGCTGCCCCTCGACTACCGGCAGACGGTGCGCGCCTTCACCGTGGCCGTCGCCGGACCTGGACGGCACATCGGGGAGCTGCCCCACCTGTTCGTGGTCGACGGCTACAGCACTGAGAGCGCGTGGGCCAAGGTGCTGGCCTGGTACATGGTCGAACACGAGACGGTCGACGCGCTCGTGGTCGCGGGCGAGTCCTTCGAAGGCGCCCCGCCCAGGGTGGGCTCCTACTGGCACGACCTGCGCGCCGAGTACGCCCGGCAGGAAGCGCTCGACGACCTCGCGGACCAGGCGGCGGAGATGGTCGCCGGGTTCAACGAGGAGACCCGGGACCTGGCCGACCGGCCCGCAGAGCACGAGACGGCGGTCGGTGACGCGGCGTTCTCGGCCTGGCCGCTCGTGCTCCAGCTCGCCGAGAACGACGGCCGGGACTGACCCCCGAACAGGCAGCCGGACACTGTCCGACCGCTTGTCCGGACAGAGCCCGGACAAGCCTCTGACCTGCGCTTTCCCTGTCCAGTACCCGGAACCTCAGCGGGTCGGACGGGTCAGGCGGCCGGCGTGGCGCGCTTGGCCTTGGACCGGCCGTGGCCGCTGGCAATGTCGGCGACCCGCTGCGGGCTGATCTCCAGGCGCGCGGCCAGGTCCTCCTTGGTGAGCGGGCCGTCAAGGAGAGCGCGGACGGTGAGCTGCCTCTGCTCACGGAGCCAGGCCTGGAGGTCAGGCACGGCTTTGAGCGCGCGGCCGAGGGCCTGCGCCCGCTCGATGGTGGGCTCGCCCGCCAGGTCGGCGAGGTCGGCGAAGGGTGCGGGAAGTTCGAGGCGATCCATGCGCGCAGTGTAGGGGGTACCCACTACGGAGCGCGTCTCGACGCGTACGCCTGTTGACCCCGCAGCGCCCTGACCTGCAATCTTTCTCGATTTCTTCCCGTTACCCCGGTACCCCAAGGAGTGTCCGGCGTTAGTCATAGTGTCTACCCACTAAACACATCACCTCACAAGGAGCCAGCCATGGACGCCAGCACCGCCCACAAGCACCTCATCACCCGCGCGGACCGCGTCTTCGAAGGGGCCGCCGCGGCCCGTGCCAACCTGGCCGACGCGCTCGCGATCCAGGGCGCCCAGTTCGATCACCTCATGGACGCCGTCCTGGTGGCCGAGGGCAAGGCCAAGCCCTGGATGCACCTCATGAAGCGCATCGACCGCCACGGCGTCCGCGAGGGCCTGGCCAAGCAGCGCGAAGAGTGCATGGAGGCCCTGCTCATGTACGGGTTCTCGATGAGCACGAGCCTGGTCACCAACGCGGCCCGGTTCGCCGAGCAGGACGGTCTGCGCCGCTTCCTGGACGCCACGGACACCATCGAGATCGAAGAGGAGTCGGCCGAGCCCGCGCCCACCGTGGTGGCCATCCCGGAGGCGACGCAGGAGCAGAGGAACGCCCTGCGGACCATCCGGGACGCGTTCGTGAAGCGCCAGGGCTTCAAGGCCAGCGAGGGCTGGAAGTACGCCACCAGCATGGATGGCGTCCGACTGGACACGGAGCTGGGTGACTTCCTGATCGGCCGGGGATGGGCGGAAGTCGACACCGAGGCCTCGCTCACCGAGGGCCAGCCGGTGACCCTGACCGCGACCGGCCGCCACATCCTGGCCGCCTGACGGCCAGCAGGGCGGGGCCAGCCGGCTCCGCCCCCGGTCGACCGTGCGACCGGTCGGCAGGGCTCTGACCTGCAAACTTTCCCGATCTCTCCCCGTCACCCCGGTACCCCCGGGAGAGATCAGCGTTAGTCATAGTGTCGACCCACTAAACCACCCCCATGGGAGAACGCCATGCGCATCGAGACCCTGATCGAGGACATCACCCTGGTCGCCGAAGCCGGAGACGCCGAGGACGCCCTCGACCTCTCCCGGCAGCTCATCCGCAAGGGCAACACCAAGCGCGCGATCGACGTCCGGCGCACGGTCGTGCGAGGCGTTCTCGACCGGGCCGCCCTCCGCAAGCTCGCCGTGACCGTCGCCGAGGACGCCGCGAAGCACCAGCGGTGGGTGCAGGCCGAGTGGAGCTCGCTCGCCCGCGAGGCCCGCACCCTCAACCTGCCCGCCCAGCTGACGACCGCGATCGGCCAGATCGCACGCACCGCCTGACCACCCACCCCCAATCAGAAGGAGGTTCGCCAGATGGCGGACGTCACGATCACCGAAGGCGACCTGTTGCGCGCCGCACTCGCGAAGGCCGGACGGCAAGCCTTCCTCGGCGGCGAGGGCGGCATGAGCTACCTGATCCTGGCCGTCACCCCAGCCGGCCAGGACAGCGAGCAGCGCGCCTACGGCGGCCCGCACCTCCTCATGTACGCCGGTGAGCAGGCCGACCGACCGGCGGCCAAGCACCGCGAACCCTGGTCGGCCCACCTGCACGACGCCCACGGCGACTACGTGGACACCGTCTTCGACGGCTCACCCGCCCCGCTCGACGCGGCGGCCGACGCGGAGCTGTGCGCCACCAAGGTCCTCGCCTGGCTCGGCGAGCACCTGGGCGACGCCGCCCCCCGCCCCGACCACGCCTGACCACCCAGACGAAGGAGTCGCGCCAGATGGCAGACATCACGATCACCCACACGCGGGCGGAAGGCACGCTCCTCGAAGGCTCCCGGAAGGGAGACGGCGTCTTCGAGATCGTCAGGGATCACGGCTTCTGGTTCTCGCGGAACGTGACCGGCCTCTACATCCGGCGGTCGCAGGACAAGGAAGCCCAGATGTGGCGGATCGACGGCGCAACTGCCGCCCTCCGCGCGGCCGGTCACGAGGTGACGGTCACGATCGACGAGGACACCCGGAGGTCGTTCGCGGAGGCCGAGGCCGACCGCGAGCAGCGCGCCGAGGACCGGGCCGAGCGGTTCGGCGACCGCGCGGACCGCGCTGCCTCCTCCGCCGACGCGCGGCGCGCGGCGGCCGACGACATCAGTCGGCGGTTCGAGTTCGGCCAGCCGATCCTCGTCGGGCACCACAGCGAGGGCCGCGCCCGTCGTGACGCCGCGCGGATCGACACGAACATGCGGAAGTCGTTCGAGGAACGCGACCGGGCCGGGTACTGGTCGGACCGGACCCGGGCGGCCGAGAACTACAAAGCGCACCGGATCGATCCGCAGCGCACCCTGCGGCGGCTGGACCGGCTGAAGGCCGACCTGAGGAAGCAGGAACGGGCCCACGCCAACGCGGTCGAGAAGGGCTGGGTCTCGGTGGGTCGGCACGCCCGCCTCATCCAGGACCTGACCGAGGAGATCGCCCACTGGGAGCAGCTCGTCGAGAAGGCCAAGGCCGACGGGGTCAAGGTGTGGGGCCCGGACGACTTCGCGCCCGGCGACTACGCGCTGTACGCCGGCTCCTGGTACGGAGTGGCCCGGGTCAACCCCAAGACGCTGTCCATCGCCTGGAACCTGCGGCTGGCCCCCAAGCAGGTCATGAGCCTGGAAGACGCCACGCTCAACGGGCGGGTCTCGACGCACCCGGCCGACTACACCCAGGTACAGGGCCGATGCCCCGGAGAGGCGATGGACGCCTTCCTCGCCGACGGGAAGGTCCCCGGCAAGAAGTCGGCCCGCGAGGCATCGGAGGCGGCACCGGCCGACGCCATCCGCGAGGCACAGGCCAAGGCCAAGGCGCAGAAGCCGAAGAAGCGCACCGACCCGAAGATCCCGAAGCGGATCAAGGTCGAGTGCCGGTGGGACGCCACCGAGGCGACGTTCACGTGGCTCAACGGCAACAGTCAGCCGCACAAGGGGCACCCGCCCGTGACGATCACCGCGCCGGACGGGGTGAAGTTCACCGAGTCGGTGTGGTCGGAGTCGCTGCTGTCCCAGGTGACCGCCCTCCTGACCGGGGCCGGGCTGACCTACGGGGCAGGGGCCTGGACCGGCGGCCCGGGGCGCGGCATCGTCCGCGCCATCGAGCCGGTCCCGGAGGTGGAACCGGAGGCACCCGCGGTCGACGAGCAACCGGCTCCGGAGCCCCCGGCCGAGGAGCCCCCGGCGGCCGACGTCGCCGCGGTCGTCGACGACGGCCAGGCCCCGGCCGACGCCCCCTCAGAGGTGCCCGCCGAGGACACGGCCGGAGGTGAACAAACCGCCTCTGACCTGCGATTTCTTCTGAATCACCCGGTACCTCACGGAGAGTCACGCGTTAGTCATAGTGTCCACCCACTAAATCCCACACCGCACAGTGAGAGGCCGGACGCCATGACCGACACCACCGCCACCGCCCAGGTCACCGAGGTCACCGAGACGGCCCCCGCGAAGAAGGCCCCGGCCGCCAAGAAGGCCCCCGCGAAGAAGGCCCCGGCCCAGAAGGCGGCCATCGAGCCCACCAAGGTCAGCAAGCGCCGCGAGGTCGTCGCCGAGAAGGTCGCGACAACGGCGGCCGAGGTGAAGTCGGTCCAGAAGACGATCCCGATCGACCGGATCGACCGCGACCCGAACCAGCCCCGCGAGATCTTCGACCAGGCCAAGCTGGAGGAACTCGCCGGCTCCATGCGCGAGCTCGGACAGCTCCAGCCGATCACCGTCCGGTACGACGCCGGAACCCGCAGGTACACCATCATCATGGGCGAACGCCGGTGGCGGGCGGCGGGCATGGCCGGTCTCACCGAGATGGCCGCCCTCGTCCTGCGCGGCGTCGAAGCGGACTCCCGCGAGATCCTGGCCATGGCCGTGGCTGAGAACGTCGGCCGCGCGGACATGACGCCCATGGAAGAGGCCAAGGCGTTCAAGCGGCTGGAAAAGGGCGGCTACACGATCGACGAGATCGGCGGAGTCTGCGGCAAGTCCCCGGCATACGTCGGATGGCGGATGGACCTGCTCAGGCTGTGCGAGCCCGCACAGGAAGCGGTCGCCAAGGGGCACCTGTCGCTGAACCTGGCCTGGTACGCCTCCCAGTTGAGCTGTGACAACCAGCTGCGGTTCCTGGCCAAGTACGCGCGCGGCGCCTTCAACAGCGACCGCGACGCCGAGGCGTTCGTGAAGGCCGCCCGGATCGAGGAGGAGCGCCGCGAGTCCCAGGGGTCGTTCTTCGTCCTGGCCGACGAGACCCCGGCCAAGCCGGGCGACGTTCAGGAATCGCTCCCCGGTGCGCACGACGTCCCCGAGGAGGAGCGCGAGCGGATCATCGCCGACCGGACGAAGCTCACGAAGAAGATCGACAAGCTCTCGACCGCCGGAGAGATCCTGTCCGAGCTGGCCACCGCCGACCCCGAGGAGCTGGCCCTCCTGCTCGCCGGAGTCGCCGGGGGAGTCGGTGCACACCAGCACCGCATCGAGCACCTGCGGAGCCTGACGACGAAGGTCATCAAGAACCTGCGCGACGCCCAGGCCATCGCAGCCGTGCGGGCCGGTGCCATCGAGATCAACCCGGACGCGGTCGCCCCGGCGGCCCCGGCCGAGGTCGACGCCGCCTGATCTGCCTGCTTCCAGGCCCGGACTTTAGTGGGTACCCACTACGACCGTGGGTGCCCGCCCCGAACCCGACCGTGAACCGAAGGAGCCTCATGCGATTCCCGACCGACGTCCTCCGCGTCCTGACCGACCCGCGCACCGTCATCAGCGGCGACCTGGTGCGGATCCCGTTCGAGATCGACCGCGTGGTCTACGAGCAAGTGAACTCGGTGCTCAAGGCGATGAGCGGGAAGTGGGACGGCCGCAAAGCGGTCCGGGGCCACGTCTTCCCGTACCGGATCGAGGAGTTCATGCGTCACTGCCTCGCGGCCGGCGAGTACTCGACGAGTCGCGACCAGGGCTGGTTCCCGACCCCGCCCAGCCTCGTCACGCAAGTCGTGGACCTCGCAGGCGTCGACGCCGGGATGACCGTGCTGGAACCCTCGGCCGGCTCAGGAGCCATGACGGCCGAGATCGTCAAGCGCGGCGGAGTCGTCGACGCCGTCGAGCTCGACTCCCGCCGGGCCGAGCTGCTGCGCGAACAGGGCGACAGCCGCCGGGTCGTGGAAGGAGACTTCCTCGGCCTCGACCCGCTCGACTACGCGGAAGGGTTCGACCGGGTGGTGATGAACCCGCCGTTCTCGAACGGGCTCGACCACATCAAGCACGCGATCGGGTTCATGAAAGACGACGGGATCCTCGTCTCGATCATGTCCCAGGGCCTCATGTGGTGGTCGGACAAGGCCAGCACCGAGTTCCGCGAAGTGGTCGAGGAGGTGGGAGGGGAGATCGAGGTCCTGCCCGACGACTCGTTCGCCGTGTGCGGAACGTCGATCCGGACGTGCCTGGTGTTCCTCCCCGGTTACGCCGGGGGCCCGCTCCGGACGCACGACTGGCTGAGCCGCCAGCCGTGCCAGCTCGACCTGTTCGCCGCGTAGACCCCCCGCAACACACCCTGGATCTAGGGTTGTTCAACTGGCTCTCATAGTGGGTAGCCACTAAAGTTGATCTTGTACCCATCAACCACACGAAGGGCAAGGAATGGACGCCATCCGCCTCGCGACCTGCACGTACCAGGAGTTCGCCCCGCACATGGGCACCCCCGTGCGCACCACGGCCGGCCACCCGCGGTTCTCCCTCCCTTACCAGCTCGCCGGTCACGCGCGCCTGATCACCCCCACACGGGAGCTGCTGAAGATCAACGCCCGGGACGCCTACGAGTTCAGCTACCGCCGACTGCTCAACGGCAACGGACTCGAGAACATCCGCCGCGAGCTGGCCACCATCGCCGCCGCCAGCGGCTCGGACGGCCCGCTCGTCCTGCTCTGCTTCGACCGCTTCGACAAGCTGAAGCCGCCGAACGACTGGTGCCACCGCTTGCAATTTTCGAAGTGGTTCACCGAGCAGACCGGCGAAGAAGTGCCCGAGTTGGGCGCCAAGCCGATGACGGCCGCGAAGGCGCCGCCGACGCTGTTCGAGCTCTAAGCGAGCCACACCCCGGGCGGGCGGGGGCGGGAATCCCCGCCCACCCGGGAGCCAACCGAACTCACCTCACAGCACGCAAGGAGCGTCACCATGTCCCGCGACAGCAACATGATCCAGACCCGCGTCTGCATCGACGACATGCTCGGCCCGTTCGACTGCAAGCTGAACCCCGCCAACCGGTGGAACGGGTGGCTGAGCCCGTACTTCACCCTCGACACCGCCCGGGAGCTGTCCGCCCAGACGCTCCGCGAGGCCGACGAGTACGGCTACGACTGCGTCGACACCATCCACGTCATCGACGGGCGCGCGGACAGCCAGGACACCGTCCACATCATCGAAGGCGGCACCTGCCGGTACAACAGCGACGACGAGCGGGGAGACGAGCGTGTAGCGATCGCCGTCCGCATCCGGTGGCGCAACGTCAGCCGGGACGCGGTCGCGGCCACCACGATCACCCACGCCACAGCGAACGACCGCAAGGCGGCCCGTCGGCGCAAGGTCACCGGCCGCGGAGCCCCGCGCACGGTCGTCGTCCACGCCCGCTGGCAGTGGCTCATCGAAGAAAGCGACACCGCCGCCGACGTCGTAGCGCCCAGCCGCGACGGCCTGTACGGCATCGGCGGCTGGGAATGGACGTGGGCCTTCGCCTCTTGGTGGTGCGCGTGCGGTGAGGGCATGGACTGGCACGAGTACGACTGCACGAACTGCCACCTGAACCGCGACAGCAAGAAGGACGGCAAGCCGTGCGCCTGCGGCTGCGACGCGCTCAGGGAAGGCGTCCGCAAGGCCGGTGACATCCTGCGCGAGCTCGTCCCGAACGCCACCGCAGCCGGCCTGATCGTCGAGGACGGCCACCCGCGCCTGATCTCCGTGGCCACCGCCGACGCGATCGTCTGGACGAACGACGAGCAGGACTATGGCGCGTTCGACTACGAGCGGATCGGCGGAGCAGACGAGGCCCTACGCCAGGCACTGCTGTCCAGTACCGGCCCCGAAGCGCTCACGACCGGCGGATGGAAGGCCATCCGGAACGACCAGGGCACCGAGGCGTACGCGATCAAGTTCCCGGCCCTGCCCCGCGAGTGGTAGCGCCAGCCCCTCCTCCACCCCATCCGAACCGATCAAGGACGTCCCATGACCACTCATGACCCCCAGACCCGGGCCTACGAGCTCCCCGACAGTGGCGCCCTGTCCGCCGCAGCCCAAGCGGCCCTGGACGCGTACCACGCGGCGGCCGAACAACTCGGCCGCGTGATGGCCGTCGTCACCGCGGTGGCCGTGCGGGACATCCTGACCGGCAACGACAGTGCGGATGTCCCCTTCGACGCCAAGCACGCGGAACTCATGGAAGCGGCCGACGGCTCACTGCTCGCCACCGGCCGGTACTGGACGGCAGACGGCACGGAGACCTCATTCACCGCCACGCTCGGCACATACGCCGGGGACGAAATCTTCGACATGAACGAGTGGGTGCCCTACCTGAACTACGGCAACGAGCGTGTCTGGAAGCCCCTCGTCACCAAACTGCCCGAGCGCGACGGGCAGGCGGTCTACCGCATCGACCTCGCCAAGGCGGCTGGCCTACCCCTCGACTGACCACGCATCACCCCTGCCCCGGGATGGGCGAGGGCGGGAATCCCCGCCCGTCCCGGTGTCGCCCCATGCGCACCGACCGAAACGACCTCACGGAGAACCCCCATGATCGAAGTTCTCGTCTCCTGCAACGACCGCGACCGCTACCCGGCTTGGATCGACCCCGACGACCAGCGCGACGGCTTCGTGAAGCCGTGGTTCGACCTCGACACCGTCCGCCGGATCGCGGACGACACCCAGGCCGAAGCCGCCCGCCTCGGACACGGCTCGGCCGACACCGTGCACGTCACGGACGGCACCGTCGACGGCGACAGCCACGCGATCGTGCTCAGCATCTGCTGGATGTACCTCGGCGGCGAGCGCCACCAGGAAGCAGCCGAGATCGCCCAGCCCAACGACGACGGCCGGTACGCCATCGGCGGCCACGAGTGGTGCTGGTACGTGCTCTCGGCCGACCTTTCGCCGCTGATCCCCTTCCAGGTGAAGCGGACCCCGCTGCCGCCCCTCCCGGAGCAGCGCGCCATCTGACCTGCGGTTCCCACGGGGCGGGCACCGCGCCCGCCCCGGCTTCCCTCATCCCACCCGAAGAGATCGAGGACGTCACATGACCACTCACGCCCCCCAGCCCCCCGGCTATCCCACGCCCACCGGCTTCCCGGCGGGGACGATGATCCTGACCTGTCGCGGCCTCGTCCCGATCGAGGACGTCATCGAGGGCGACGAGGTGTTCACGCACCAGCGCCTGTGGAGGCCGGTGACGGCCACCAGGCGGACGACCGCGCCCACCGTCCGAGTCCACTGCGCATCCCTGGCCAGCGGCCTGGCGGCGACCGCCGATCGTCCGTTCCGCACGCGCGTCTCACGAGTCTTCCTGGAGGGCGGCGAGGCGGGGGAGTTGTCATCTGCGGGATGGACCAGGGCGCGGGACCTGGCCGAGGGGCACCGCCTCGCCTCGCCCCTCGACTTCGGCAAGCCGCTCCCGGTCCCTGACCTGCCCGCATCCCTCACCGGAATCGACCCGATCGAGGTCCTCCGCACAGCCGGGAACATGATCAGGCTCAAGGGAGAAGCGGCGGCGGCGCTCTGCCCCGACCTCGTCGACTGGCTGGCCGAGCACTTCGGCGGGTACGGGGCCGGTCGCCGCTTCCCTGCCTGGGCGCTGGCGATGCCCGAAGAGCTCCGACAGGCGTTCCTGGACGGCCTGGTCAACGACGGCCCCCACCGCGACCAGTTCTCGGTGCGCATGCACTCCAAGCCGTTCATGGTCGGCCTGCGGCTGCTCGTCTGCTCGCTGGGATTCGCCGGAGGCCTCAGCGACCAAGGAAGGCCCGGCAAGCAGGGCTGGCTGCTCTCGTGGAAGCGCGAAGGCGGCCGGCGCCCCGACCACGACGGGTTCCGTTGGCACCCCGTCACGCGCGTCGAACACGGGCCGACAGCCGAGGTGTTCAGCCTGGACGTCGCCGAGGACGAGTCGTACATCGCCGACGGCATCAGCGTCCGCAACTGCACGAGGCGGCTGGCGGGCCTCTGACCTGCGGTTTTCTTTGAAATCCCCCGGTTTGCCCCGGTACTTCACGGAACGTTAGGCGTTAGGCATAGTGCCCACCCACTAAGCCACGCTCCACCGGCCAAGCGAGCGGGGGCGGGAATCCCCGCTCGCTCGGCCAGCACCGACCGACCTCACGAGGAGCTCCGCCATGCCCTACATCGACTCCACTACCCGCTCCTGGGCGGAAGCCTCCGCAGAGGCGAAAGCCCCCAGCCGCGTGCGCGTGTTCAAGCATGACGGCGGCGACCTCAGCCTCATGGACTGGTTCTGCGGGGCAGGCGGCAGCTCCCAGGGCGCACACGCGGTCCCCGGCCTCCGCGTAGCACGCGCCGCGAACCACTGGAAGCAAGCCCTCCAGAGCCACGCGATGAACTTCCCAGGCGTCGCGCACTACATGGGCGATATCCGCAAGGCCCCCGTCTGGGCCTGGCCCATCTGTGACCTCCACTGGGGGTCGCCGGAGTGCACGAACTGGTCGATCGCCAAGGGCAAGAAGCGGAGCTTCGCCAAGGCGGTACAGGGCGACCTCCTCGACCTCTACGCGGACCAGGAGGAGGAGAAGTTCCAGACAGGCGAGGACGAGGACAACGCCCCCACCCAGGAGGAAGAAGCGTCGCGGGCCCTGATGGAGGAGATCCCGCTCTACCTCCGAGGTGTGATCGAGCGCGGCGGCCTGGTCAAGGCCGGGATCGTCGAGAACGTCATCGACGTCCGCGCGTGGGCCGAGTGGGACAGCTGGCTGCGCGAGTTCCACAAGATGGGCTACCGCACGAAGGTCATCGCGCTGAACTCGATGCACGCCGACCCGCGCAGCGTGCACCGCTGCCCGCAGTCCCGTGACCGGCTGTACGTCGCCTACTGGCACAAGAGCCTCGGCCGCACGCCCGACTGGGACAAGTGGCTGCGCCCCGCGGCCTACTGCCCGGACTGCGACGAGGTGGTCATGGCGCTCCAGGTCTTCCGCCAGCCCGGCAAGGACATGGGCCGGTACCGCCAGAGCTACGACTACCGGTGCCCGCGCTCCTCGTGCCGCGCCCTGGTCGAGCCCGACGTCCTCCCGGCCGCGGCGGCGATCGACTGGTCCATCAAGGGCACGCCGATCGGCAGTCGGCCCAAGAGCAAGGACTGCCCCGAGGGCCTGGCGCCAGCGACGATGAAACGAATCCGGGCCGGGGTCGCCCGCTACTGGCCGCAGCCCGGCGGTCCGATCGACGAGGACGAGCAGGGCGCCCTGTTCGGCGACGCCGAGCAGCAGGCGGCGCGGCTCGCTCCGCTCCTCGTCCCCACCGGTGGCACCTGGCGGACCGGCGGGACCAGCGTGGACACCCCGATGCCGACCCGGACGACGGTCGAGAGCGACGGCCTGGTGATCCCGCCACTGCTGATCCCCTGCGAGGGCCGCGACGGCAAGAAGGCGATGCGCCTGGACGACCCCCTGCGCACCCAGACCGCCCGGGCGGAGACGGCGATCGCCTATGCACCGTTCGTGGTGCCCATGCGGGGCGGCGGCGACAAGGAGAAGGCGCGGCACACGGGCCACCCGCTCCACACCGTCTCGGCCGGCGGCAACCACCACGGCCTCGTGACCACTGAGCGGAGCCTGCTCGTCCCGTACTACGGCAACGGGCAGGCCCGGCCGACGTCCGAGCCGATCGGGACCCTGCCGACCCGCGACCGGTACGCGCTGCTCGACGGCAGCGGCCAGTACGACTTCTCGAAGGTGCTGTTCAGGATGCTCCAGCCCCACGAGATCGGCAGGGCAATGGCGTTCGCGGACAAGTACCGGGTGCTCGGGTCGAAGCGGAATCAAGTCCGCCAGTACGGAAACGCCGTAACCCCCAACGCGGCCGAGGTGCTGTTGTGCGCCCTGGTCGAGTGCATCACGGGCGAGGAGATCGACCGCTACGCCAACCCGGAGCGCATGGCCCTGGCCGTCTGACCTGCGGAAACTTTACCCGAATCCCCTTGCCCAAATGGATTACCCCAAGTCGTCTTGGGAAATGATGTAAGTAGAACCACTCACCACTTCCCCCCCACACAGGGAGCCAGCATGCGAGCCACGATCCGCAGGGCCAAGTACGCCGACCTCGTCATCGACGTGACCGCCGCAATGGCCCAACTGGAGATCGACGACTGCGCCACGTACTACCGGCTCACCGAGGTCGACAGGCCGGGCCGGGAGCCCGAGATCACCGAAGAGGTCCTGAGCGGCTATCAGGTCAGGTCGCACATCAGCCACCAACTCCTAGTGGCCATGGAGGAGATCGAGCAAAGCAGCCCGGACGAGGTCACCATCCTCCGCACCAGCCCGTACGTGTTCCAGCCGGGCGGGCGTCAGAGGGGCACCTACTCGAAGGTCTGCTAGCTGGCGGCGGCCGGTGGGGCGCAAAAGCGAGGGAATCCCACCGGCCGCCAGACGCAGCCCAGCACCGAAGGGCCTCACAACCCGACCAGGCGCGTGCGGCCCACCGTACCCCCCAGCCAGATCACCGGAGGAACGCGTGAGCACCGAAACGACCACCGAGACCCGCGAGTTCATCATCGTCGGCCAGGACCAGGGCACCAGCTACCTCCTGTGGGACGTCGCCCCGTCCCCGACCGACGCCACGAAGCGCGCCATGGCGCTCGAGGAAATCGAGATCGACGCGCACGACGCGTTCGGCTCGGTCCACCTGGAGCACGCCACCAGCGCCCGCGCGGCCGTCGATCAGCTTCTCTCGGCCCTGCGCGAGCAGTCCGGCCTCGACGACTACCCGCTGAGCCCGGCCAGCCAGCTGGAGAGCTGCCAGGCGGCCCCCGAGCCCCAGCCGGCCACCGAGCCCGCCCCCGAGCCCGAGCCGTACGGCAAGGCGCACGCACTGTCGGCCACCCGGGACGCCGGTTTCCAGGTCGAGGCCAGCAGCGTCCCCGGCACCGCGACGTTCAGCGTGGACGGCCTGCCGGTCAGGAGCACCACCTCGACCCGCGACCGCGTACGCGCGGGGGTCATCAACAGCGGCCTGGACTGGCCGATGTCCAACGTGCTCGTGAAGATCGCCCCGATCGGGACCGATGGCGACGACGCCACCAGCGTCGGGACCAGCGGCCTGGATCTCGCGATCGCCTGCACCGTCCTTGCCGCAGCCGGACGGCTCCCCGGTGACTGCCTGGCCGGAGTCGCCATGGTCGGTGAACTCGGCCTCGACGGCGGGGTGCGCGTTCCGTACGGCTTGCCCAGCACCGTCCGCCAGATCGCCGAGCGCGGCACGACGACCGTCCTCGTCCCCAAGGGCGCCGTGGAGGACGCGGTCACTGCGGGCGTCCGGGCAATCGGTGTCGGCTCGCTCGACGAGGCCCTGGCGGTACTGACCGGCTACTGGCACCACCCGGCGAACTGCGCCCACTGCTCCGGAACGGTGGTCAGCGCCCACCAGTCGTGCACCCCGGCCGGCCTGTGCCCGACCTGCCAGAGCAGCAGCCCCGCCCAGTTCTGACCGGCGGCGCCGGGCGGGGGACGCGCATACCCCGCCCGGCGCCTGCCCTCCACCACCCGCACGCGATAGAAGGACGGCACCACCATGAGCGACGCCATTGATCAGATCCAGCTTGACGCGTACGGCCCCGACCGGTTCGCGGAGCACCAGCCATTCGGCCGCGTCGGGTACCTGTTCACCGTCCCCGGCGACTTCCCCGACGACATCCCGGCGAGCCTGCACGTCACCGCCTCGAAGATGGCCGTCTACCGCACCCGCGCCAGCGCCGCCGAGTGCTGGGAGGTCCGGGACGTGAACGGCCACCGCAAGGTGTGGGCCGAGGCCGACACCCGACGGGAAGCGATCGGCCTCGCGTTCAACGAGATCGCCCGGATCCGCCGCGAAAGCGCCGCCGAGATCGCCGAACGGCGCGTGAACATCCTCGGCCTGCCCCCGGTGGCCGTAGAAGCGCCTCCGGAGGACGCCGACGAGACCAGCAGGGTGGTCACCGACGCGGTGACCACCGCATTCTCCGCCATGTTCGAGGACGCCTACCTGGAGGTGAAGCGGACCCGACAGACAGCCCTGGCCGCCGCGGCCGCCTACGCAGCCCACCTCATCCGGCCCCACCTGCCCACCGCGGCGGCCCTCACCGTCGACGTCACCAACGGCGGACTGCGCGCCGTCCTCGACAGCGACCGCAAGACCCTCTGGTACGCGCCCGCTTGCCCGGTCGGCCTGGATGACGCCACCGTGGAGGAAGTCGAGGGCCTCATGCGCGACGCCCTCGAATTCGGTGCGGACGAGAAGTCACTCGAACAGGCCGGATGGCACAACCCGGGCGCACACGACGACACGTACGACCTGGAGCTTCCGCCAGCGCAGCAGTAGACGCCCGCCCGTGGGGCCGTGACCAGCACCAGGTCACGGCCCCACAAGTGTGTCCAAGCCGTCCACCGGCCTCGCTTCACTACCCCCAAACGGCCCGAATGAGGCGGTCTCAGCCCCGATCGCAGCCCCCAGTGATGGGTTTGCCTGCTCACTAAACCCAAGGAGAGCAACCCATGGCGGCCAGCAGAGGACAACTCGTCCTCGACCTGCCCGGCTTCGGGCAGGAAGGGCCTGATGGCGCCTACGTGCTCCCGTCATCGTCCAGGGCGGACAGCGCGACAGAAATGAACCCTTCCAAGTCCTCGCTCAGCGAGCTCAGTGCCTGCTGAGCAACCCGGGACCCAAGGGCAGCTTCCAGGTTGAAGTTAAGGCCGAGGGCTTGCGAAGGATCGCTCCCGGCCCGAGCGTTTGTGAGGCGAAAGGCCAGGCCGAGGTGGAAAGCCATGCGCTCAACTTTCCGGGCAGGTTCCTCGATCGGCTTTGGCCCAGCGAGCACGACTTCAACCCACCGACTCCTCACTTGTTCCGCGAGTTGCTCACACTCCCGGACCTCCTCAAAGGTGACCACGAGCTCGGGCGTCTCCGGTGGGTCGATGACCCCAGCGGCAATGTCTTGCAAGCGGGGGCTGATCCTCGTCTCGGCATAGTTGCGTAAGGCAGTCGCCGCGGCGATGAACTCTCTGTAGACCCCGTGCCGCGGCTCTCTCCGCTGTCGGCGGTGCTCGGCACGAGCCGCAATCTCGGCCTGCTCGCGGGCAGCCTGAGCCTGCGCACGGGTGGCCCGCGAGGTTGCCAGTGCTGCCGCAGTCGTCGCCACAGCCCCGGACAGAGCGCCCAACACGGCAGCAAGTCCAGCGTCCATGACAAGATTCTCTCACTTGGCGTCAGGTCCCGGGACCCCCGCAAGAACAGGCAGGGCACGGGATGCTTACTAAACGTGCATGTATCATTCTGTTCCGTGAGCGGCTGTCCTGAGCAGCGGCGCAGCCGACCACATGCGTCAGTAGTGCAACAGCAGCACACCCGCCTTCCGGGCGGGAGGTCCTGGTTCAAGTCCGGGCTGGCGCTCCACCACGAAGCCCCCGAACGGCCCCGGCCGGTCGGGGGCTTCGCTGTGCGCCCTGGCCTGCATTGATGCCCCAAGGGTGACCCCGCCAGGTCGGCTAACATCGCCGCCCGTCTCAGCGGAACCGTCACAGGAGCGGCCCATGTTCCACGGCTCGATCCCCGCGCCCCTTCGGTCGATCATCTACGAGCACGCCGGGACTTGGCCCGGCAAAGACATCTACGTCGGGTGCTCCGGCAACTTCACCATCGAGCGGGTTCTCAGCTCCCGCTTCGGAGCGGAGCGCCGTGTCCACGGCAACGACATCACCGCATACTCGTGCGCCCTCGGCTGGTACCTGGCCGGGGAACCGCTGGAGTACACGCTGCGCGAGGAGTACGAAGACTCCCTCGGCTGGCTGCACCCGTACCTGGAGGACCGCACGGACCTCCTCGCCACCCTGATGCTCGGCACCCGGTTCCTCCAGTACGTCGGGAAGGAAGGCCCGTACTACCGGCGGATGATGGATGCCACCCAGGACCAGTGGCCCCGCATGCACGAGAAGACCGCCACGAAGCTCCGGGGCCTGGAGACGACGCTCGGTTCGTTCTTCGCCGGCGACGTCCGTGACTACCTTGACCAGGTCCCGCCCGAGGCCCCCGTCGTCATGTTCCCGCCGTTCTACTCCGGCGACTACACCAGCCAGTTCGCGCCCATCGACTCGGCGTTTGCCTGGCCAGAGCCGGAGTTCGGCGAGCTCGACGAGACCGGCAAGGAACGCATCATCGAGCAGGTGCAGGACCGGCCGAACTGGGTCCTCGGCCTGCACATCGAGCGCCCCGAGCTCCGCGACCAGCTGGCCGGGGTCGTCCAGACCGCGAACCGCGGCCTGCCGATCTACGTGTACGCCGCGGACGGGCCCCGGCGCATTGTCCGCCCCCGGCAGCCCATCGAGACGATCCCCATGCCGAAGATCGGCAAGGACGAGGAACTCGGCGACCGGATGAGCCTGCACATCCTGACCGGCGGCCAGTTCGCCGCCGTCCGGTCACAGTTCATGTCGAAGACGATCCTGCCCGGGTCGCCGCTCATCGCGTGCGGTGTCGCCGTCGACGGGAAGCTCATCGGCGCGTTCGCGTACCTCCCGCCGAAGTTCGACCCGAACACCGCCTACCTGATGTCGGACTTCCCCGTGTCGTGGACCCGGTACCGGCGCCTCGCCAAACTGATCGTGATGGCGGCCTCCACGAAGGAGGCACAGCTCCTCATCCAGCGATCCCTGTCGAAGCGGATCACCGGCTGGGCGACCACCGCGTTCACCGACCGGCCCAACAGCGCGAAGTACGGGCGCGGCATCCCCGGCGTGAAGCTCCAGAAACGCTCCGAGCCCGGCGACGCCGGCGACGGCATCCACCGCTACCAGCTCCAGTACGGCGGCCCCCTCGGCGGCTACGACCTCGCCGAAGCCCTGGACCTGTGGAAGACCAAGCACGGTAAGGACATGCGATGACGAACCTCCCTGCACTGCGGCCCCGCCTCGTACGCCGCGACCCCAGCAGCCTCCAGCTCCTCCCAGTTAACGCCCGCTTCATGCGGAAAGAGGAGTACGACCGGCTGGTCGAGAACGTCCGCCGCGACGGCTGCCTGACCAGCGTGCCCCTCGTCTACGGCGGCGGCGAGTACGACGAAGGCCGCGAGCTCGTCCTGTCCGGCAATCACCGCACCATGGCGGCCGTGGATGCCGGGGTCGACACCATCGACGTCATGCTCATCGAGGAGCACCTCGACGAGCAGCAGCTCATCGCGATCCAGCTGTCCCACAACAGCATCGCGGGCGAGGACGACCCCGCCACCCTCAAGCAGCTGTACGAGCAGCTCGACGACGTCGACTGGCGGGCCTACTCCGGCCTCGACGACGACCAGCTCCAGCTCCTCGCCGAAGTCAGCCCCGAGGGCCTGTCCGAGGCCAACCTCGACTTCGCGACCGTCAGCCTCGTGTTCCTGCCCCTGGAGCTCGAAGCGGCCCGCGAAGCCTTCGACCAGGCCCGCCTCGGCCAGGACGCCTCATGGCTCGCCGCACGCGCCGACTACGAACAGACCCTCGACACCCTCGCGTCCACGCACGCGGCCCACAAGGTCGGCAACGTCGCGACCGCCCTCCACGCCATCCTCACCATCGTCGAGAACCACCTCACCGACCTCCAGGCCGGCTACCAGTCCCCAGACGGCACCCCCCTGCACTCCGGCACCGTAGGGCTTGAGACCGTCCTCGGTGCCCGCTCACTCCCAGCACCAGCAGCCGTCACGATCAACAAAGCCATCTCAGCAGCAGAGGGCCGTGGAGAGATCGAGCAGGGGCAGGGATGGCGCCTCCTTGAGCGCTTGGCAGGGGAGTACCTGTCTGGACCGAACTACGCCAGCACGGCCCCGGAAGGTCAGTCGTGACCACGAACGACCCGATCACACTCGACCCCGCACTCGACCCCTGGGAGCGCCAGCCCAAGGAGTCAGCCCGCAAACACGGCCAATTCGCCACGTACCGGGACCTCGGGCGCGCCAGAACCTTGGTCAAGGCTGCGGAGAGCCTGACACTCGCGCCCGGGCACGTGAGGAACGTCGCCGTCGAGTTCCGGTGGCGGGAGCGCGTCGAGGCGTACGACCGGCATCTGGACCGCCTGTACGAGGCCACGTGGCTCGAAGAGCGCCGCAAGGCAGCCGAGACGGACTCGAAGATCCTGGGCGCAGCGATCGGGAAACTGGCGCAGCGCCTGGGCACGCTGAACGCCGCTGAGCTGTCGCCGGGGGACTTCATCCGGCTGATGGACGTGGCCATGCGGCACCGGCGCGTCCTGTTCGGCGACCCCACGGAGACGATCGCGGTCACCGGCCAGGGCGGGAACCCGCTTGCGGTACAGCTCGCCGAGTTCGCGCAGATGCCCGCCGAGCAGCGGCGCGTACGCCTCGCGGACCTCGCGGCGTCGGTGAACCGGCGGCTCCGCGCAGTCGACGGCAGCGACGACGACGAGGACGAGCCCCAGGTCGACGACGATGATGAGCCCGCGCTGCACGTCGACGATGGCGGCGACGAAGGGTGACGAGGCAGCCGGCCGCCGATGACCTGCGGCACCTGGACGATGCCGGGGTACTCCAGCAGTTGGAGGCGGCCAAGAAGTCGATGAGCCGCGACCTGCTGCGCGACCCCGTGGTCCTCGCGCGCGGCCTGGACCACACGTATCGGATGCGCCCGCACCTGCGGGTGATCGGTGAGGCGTTGGCGGGTATCCAGCACGGCGACTACGACCGTCTTCTTATTTACACACCGCCTCAGGTCGGGAAGTCGACCACGGTCGCGGAGTGGTTCCCGTTCTGGTGGCTGTGCCTGCACCCGATGGACCGGATCGCGGTCACGTCGTACGGCGACGACCTGGCGCTCCGGCGTGGCAAGACGATCCGTGGCTACGTCGAGGAGTACGGCGCCGAGTACGACCTGCACATGCAGCCCGGGTCAGGGGCCATGCAGGACTGGTCTCTCACCCGTGGCGGCGGCGTCCGATCTGTCTCAGTTGGAAAGGGTTTGACGGGGCATCCGGTAAACTGTGTATCCGGTGACGTGCTCATTCGCACGCCGCGTGGAGCCGTGCCAATCGGTGCCTATGTCGAGTCCGGGAGCACGGACCCGGTGCTGGCGTACGACCACGACCGCGAGCGCGCGGTGTGGGCTCCCGTCACCGCTACGAGCGTGAGCGAGAGGGAGACCCTTGAAGTCGTTACACGGGCTGGCCGAACGGTCCGCTGCACCCCAGACCACCGGTTCTACGTCCCCGGACGCGGGTACGTCGCCGCCGCCGACCTCCGGCCGAGAGACCCGCTCCTCGCGGGGCCGGACGCTGGCCGAGGTGGCGTGCGTGCAGTGCAGCAAGACGTTCTGGCGCCTCCCCTCGGTCCTCGCGAGGACGCGGCGCGAGGGCAAGCCGGGGCCGTTCTGCGGCCGGGCGTGCTCGAACGCTGCCCGGAGGGTGCCCAACCCGGCTTGCAAGCACTGCGGGGAGGAGGTGCCGCGCGGCGGCGGCATGACGTACTGCTCGCCGAAGTGCAGGCGCGAGGCGTTCCTGGTGACGCTGACCTGCGCCGTGTGCGAGAAGGAGTACCAGCTGCCGCAGGCGGACCATGCGAAGAAAATGCGGCGCGATACGAAGACGCTGACCTGCTCGCTCGCCTGCCGCGACGCGGCGCTGTTGATGACCCGGGCCTGCGTGGGCTGTGGGACGGAGATGCCGAACCAGCAGTGGAGGCATGTCCGGTACTGCTCGCCGGCCTGCAAGGCGCAGCACCCGAAGACGGGCACGAGGAAGCTCGCCGAGAAGGGGTGCGAGCAGTGCGGGACGTTGTTCCGGCCGAAGAGCAGCCGGAGGGCGTACTGCTCCCGCGGCTGCGCAAACCTGGTGCACGCCGCGCGGATGACCGGGGAGGGGAACTCTCGGTTCAAGGACGGCAGTTCGTACGCGTCGTGGTTCCGGGCGATGCGCCCGCTGGTCCTCGACCGGGACGGCCGCCGCTGTGTGGCCTGCAAGGCGCCCGAGACGTTCATGACGTTCATCCGCAAGGGCAAGGTGCAGCAGCGGACGACGTTCCATGTGCACCACGTGAACGAGGAGGTACGGGACAACCGGCCGGAGAACCTGGTCAGCCTGTGCTCGAACTGCCACGCCGTGCACCACAAGTCGACGACGACGCCGTGGCCGTGGTTCGCCCAGTACGCGGCGACCGCGTCCGCGTCTATGACCTCCAAGTCCAGGGAACGAGCAACTTCTTTGCAGGCCAGGTACTCGTCCACAACTGCCTGATCGTCGATGACCCCCATAAGGACCGTGCCGATGCCGAATCGGAGGCGTCGCGCCGGGCTTTGCACGACTGGTACTCGTCCACCGCCCTGAAGCGTCTCCAGCCGGACCGGAATGCGGTGGTTGGTATTCAGACCCGTTGGCACCCGGACGACTTCGCTGGTCGCCGCCTCGCTGAGGAAGGCCGCTTGGAGGAAGGCGGCCGGTGGAAGGTCGTGCACCTCCCCGCGGTTGCCGACGCGAAGTTCGGTGCCGATCCGCTCGGCCGGGCCCCCGGCGATCCGCTGCCGCACCCGAAGATTCCCACCCGGGACCGGAAGGCGCTCAAGGCGTGGTGGGCGGATATGAAACGCACGTCGATTGTGCGGGACTGGCACAGCCTCGCCCAGGGCGACCCACAGCCCGCCGAAGGTGCGCTTGTCTCGGAGGAGCTGCTGCGCCTGCTGCGGGACTCGGCGACCAAGGTCGAACCGCAGAAGATCGCCGTTGCGGTCGATCCGTCCGGTGGGGGCCGGGACGTCGCCGGTGTCGTCGGTGGGTTCCTGGGCGACGACAAGCGTGTGTGGATCACGCACGACGTGTCGGCCGTGATGTCGTCGGCGGACTGGTCTACCGCGGCCTGCCGGCTTGCGTACGAGGCGAACGCGGCGATCATCTACGTCGAGGCGAACTACGGGCGCGACATGTGCTCGCTCGCGATCCGCACCTCGTGGGAGACCCTCCAGCGTGACGGGGAGATTCCGGAGAACGTCCTGATGCCTGCCATCGACCTTGTGACCGCCAAGCAAGGGAAGTTGTTGCGCGCGGAGCCGGTGGCGCAGCAGATGGTGCAGGATCGGGTGCGGCTGCGCGGTCTGTTCGTCGACCTGGAACGGGAGTGGTCGACGTGGATGTCGACCGACCCGGACAGCCCCGGCCGCATCGACGCGTCGTGCATCCTGACGTACGGGCTGATCCCGGAGGCGAACAAGGGCGCCATCGTCCACGCCCCGTTGCCGCAGGCGCCGGTCTCTGGCGGGCGTGGGCCGTCACAGGTGGCGGGCGCGTACGGGCGGAGGATCGGGAAGTGAATGCGAATAGCGTGCTGCTGCAGGCTTTCGAGGTGCCCCGGCCGGAAGTCGTCCAGCCGGGGGGGGTATCAGCGGATTCAGGGCTGACACGCCGCTTCGTGCAGTCGGTCACGTCCGGCCCTGAGCAGGCCCTGCGACCGCTCCGCATGGAAGTGCGTTAGTCCCCCAACGACCTGGATACCCGAGTCGTGACGGTCAAGCCCTGGCCACGGGCGCGGCCTCTTCCAGGAGGACGACCGTCGTACATGGCGAAGCAGGAGAGGGCGAAGGTCAGCGTGAGAAGGAGGAACGGGCGGCTACGGGCGATCGGCGTGCGGTTGGTCGTGCGTACGGTTGGCGGGGCAGCCGGCCAGGGGCCTGCCTTCCTCGGAGACATCGGCTCGCCGTGCCGTCTGTGCGCGAGGCCGACTGTCTCGACCCGGCGCAACAGCACCGAGCAGTCCAGGTTGTGGTCGCCGCCGCAACCTCGGGCACGTATACCTGGCCCCCACTGCCGCCAACGCCAGTCGCCGCGGTCTGGATGTCGAAGCTGACCCAATACTCAAAAGTAAATACTAGCCACCAGCGAGATGATCGCACTCACAAGCATAGCAATTTTAATTACCCCCATGGGAGACTCGCCTCTTTTTTCTTTGATCTCAAAAATAGCCCCAGCCGCAAAGAGCCCGAACAGGCATCCATAGAAAAAGCTTTCAAAGGACATTTGATCCTGCTTTCGATTAACCAAAAATCTGGTGTGGCAGATCATATTAGACAGATCTGCCACACCAGAACGATTCTTTTGAGTGTGCGCCTTGAGCGGAGCCTAAGCCCTCAAAACATTATGTCTTGAGGTGGCTATAACGCCTTCGAGGAGAGATTCGTCTCGGACTGAGAAGTTCATTTCGTGATCACCCCTTCATTCCCTTGAGAGCAAAGGGGTGATTCTGTTGGAATTGACGTCGATGTTGAGCTCCCAGCTCCTATTGCTTCCGTTCATCGATTCGGGCGATCTCCACTCGACAACCCCAGGAGCGCCACGGGCTCCTATCGTGGGTGCGGATGCTTCCATGCCTTCCCGAACGAGCAGCCTGTTGGTGCCGTTTATGACCACCAAGGGCCCCGATGGAACTAAATCCAGCGGGACCCCTGGGTATTTATTGCATGCCGACGCTGCGACTTCAATTACCGGAGGCTACCTGTTTCGGTGTTCACCAACGGGATCCACGACTCAGTGAACGTCGCCATGGCAGGCGTTTCAGCTAGGATTTGGTCCGTTGCGCTCGATCCCGCAGCTCGGGAGCCAGGATCTCTGAATTTGCCATCCCATCGAGAAGCTCCTGGATGAATTTCTGATCGAAATTTTTCTGTTGCGCCATCTCGATGGTCCAGGGAACGGCTAGCTGCATCCAATACGAGCGACCAGAGTTCCATGCTGACTCAATCGTCAGCTCCATCAGCTTCTCGGGGGTCGACACGCCGCCCTCAGCGAGAGATTCCCATGCGCGGGAAAACTCGCTAAGGCAGGCGGAGAGATCGCGCTCCAAATAGGGCCACATGGGAACGAATCCAGATCTCTCAAGAGTCGCCCGACCCTCCAGCTCAACGCCCACACCGATCCGACCGTCAGGCATGATTCCGATCCATGCCCCGTCGCCGCGATACACCACCGGAGTCTATACGGTCATCTCAGCTCCACGACCTGTAGTCACACTGAACGCCATTGCCGTCCATGAATTTTTGGAATTGCTGACGCGTTGCGTCCGTCCACCTATGTCCATAGTGCCCGCTTTCCTCCGTGAACACCAGTCGACCATCTTCGCGGAAGAGTGTGCCACCCAATACCGTATTCTTGTCGGCGCCGAGTGATTTCGCCAACTGCTCATGGGGGCTGAGGCCATTAGGGATGTACTCGCGGTCGCCTGCCAGGAATCTTCCCGCCTCGGGATCGAAGACGAAGCTCAAAGCGTCAGCAGCAATTGTCCCTTATTGCCGTCAAAACGAATGCAGCTTCTGATTCACCGCCATTCCACAACCCACTGCCCTTCCTTGAAGAAATCGACCAGCGAGGGGTAGTCCTCAACCCACTCATCCCCACCAGAGGTTTTGAAGTTTTCATCAGCAGCTGTGAGAACTAGATAGCTCGGCGGATCATCCGGAAGTTCCTTGATGAAGACGAACCTGCCAGCCTCATCACCCTCCGCAATCTTTCCGAGTACGCCAATCCTAATCACACTAAACTCCTCTTTCATTCCGCGGGCCGGGGCCTCCCGCGAGAGACCCCGGCGTTCACTGAATTTGACTAGTCTCCAATGAGCGGAACATGGTTGTTCACGATCGACTTTTTGTCGGTCGGCCGCTCGAATATCTGGTAGTGCACGTGAGGCACATCCGGCCAGTGGCCACCTTCCAGCGAGTCGGGATCCATTCGGAACTGCCTGAGGCCATCAGAACTCCTGAAGACACCCCGATTTTTACCCAGTTCCTTATAGCCCGGGCCTAGGAAATCAATTCCAGCGTCCAAGGCCTCATCGCCGTTGACAGGTGTCTTTCCTTCGATACTGCCCTTGCCACTCCGAGTCTCGGAGATGACCGCCTGAGTGACATCATCAGCCTTCGCCTCGTTGAGCGCCTTGCCCAGTCCGTTGTTGATGCGTCCGATGCCGTCTGCCGTGCCGATGGCGCCCGCGCCGACAAGGGTCGCGCCACCCGCGACTGTGGCCGCGCCAGCGAAGCAGCCGACACCGGTCAGACAGAGGGCCACACCGCCCGCAGCACCGTCTCCGCCGAGGCCTATGAGCACCATGCTTCCGGCTATTTCCGCGGAGCCCCACCAGATCTCGGGCTGGGAGAAGATGGCGTCGCCGTAGTCTTCGATGCTGTCTTTGACGCTTGACAGCCAGCCCCACCCGGAGCCGCCGCCGCTGCCTGTCTTCCGTGCAGGGGCCGGTTCTGGGCCCTTCTTGTAGGTGATCTTGGCGTTTGTGCTGCTCTGGGTCTGGGTGACTACCGCGGTGAAGGTGCCCCCAGATGTGTTCGTTCTCGTGTAGGTCTTGGTGTAGCTCCAGTCCCAGCCGCCCTTGTCGTTGAGCGTCCAGGTCTCGGTACCACCGCTGCAGGAGCCCGACGCACCACCACACGCGCCGTCGGGCCGCAGGCCGGTGGGGTCCGCGAGGGTGACGGGGGTGTTGTTGGCGTAGGCGTAGCCGTTGAGGGACTCGTGGTCGTCGACGGCGAGGATGGGGTCGACGGAGAGGAAGCGTCCGGTGGCCGGGTCGTACTCGCGGGCGCCGATGTGGGTGAGTCCGGTGTCGGCGTCTGCGGGTTTGCCAAGGAAGCCCTTGTCGTCGGGCCAGGACGACGGTGCGACTCCGCGGCTCTCGCCGAAGGGCTTGGTGTAGCGGCGGGTGACGGCCTGGGTGGTGGCGTCCACCGTCATCGAGCCGGTGCCGTGGTGGTCGTCGACCATCCAGGACAGGCTCGTCTCGGTGCGGACGGCGGTGGCGTCGCCGGCCGGGTAGTAGCGCTGGGCGGTGAACTTCTTGGCGGCTGTGTCGTAGTGGAGTTCCTGACCGCCCAGGTAGAGGACGGTGTTGACGGGGCCGCGGCGGATCAAAAGGTCGCCGTTGGCGTCGTAGAGGTAGTCGGTGGTCTTTGCGTCTTCGGTGAGGCGGGTGAGTTCTCCTTCGACGTCCCAGGTGAGGCTCTGCGCGGTGCCGATGGGGCCGTAGCGCTTGGTGGTGTTGCCCTGCTCGTCGTAGGTGTACGTCTTCGCGGTGCCACTGTTGACGGTGACGGAGGTCAGGGTGTGGGGCTGGCCGGTTCCGTTGGCGTTGACGGCGGGGTAGCCGTAGCCGGTTTTGGTGTCACCGGCGGCCTTGTGTTCCGTCTGGGTGTCGCGTAGGCCGCCGGGCTTGTAGTTCCAGCTGGTCCAGTACGGGGCCGGCCCGCCGAGGGCGGACGCAGAGCGGGCGGTGGCGCAGTCGTTGGAGGACGGGGTCCAGGCTTCGGCCAGACGGCGGTAGCCGTCGTAGGCGAAGCACTGGGTGTCCTTGCCGTTGGCGTTGTCGGTGATCGACTTGACGTTGCCAGAGGTGTCGTAGACGTAGTCGGCGTCGCTGGTGTTGCCGGTGTTGGTCTGGTCGACGGTGTGGGTGTTAGCCAGTCGGCGGGTGCCGTCCTCGTAGCGGTTGAGTATCTGGAGCTGCTTGGCACCGGTGGAGGTGCCCAGGCGGGTCTCCTCGATCTCGCCGTACGGGGAGTAGCCGATGTTCTGGACGTAGTCGGTCATGCCGTCGGTGCCGGTGAGCATGCCGAGGTCGTTGTAGCTGTTGGCCACGGTCTCGGCGGGAAGGCCGGCCACCGCGGGCACCGAGGTGGACTGGACGGTGCCGTCGATGTTGTAGGCGGTGGAAGTGGTGAACGTCTGCGGCGCGCCGGCGGTGACCAGGGGGTCGGTGGCGGCGATGACGGTCTTGGTGCCCTTGGGGCGGCCGAGCGCGTCGTAGCCGGTGACGACCTGGGAGTAGATCTTGCCGGTGGTGCCGCCGACGTAGCGGATCGAGGCGGTCGGCTGTCCCTTGGCCAGCGAATCGTAGGTGAACTTGGTCAGCTGGTGGGCGTTGTCCTTCACCCCGTCCCAGGTTCCGGTCTTGCGGCCGAGCTCGTCGTAGTCGGTCATCAGGGTGCGGGAGACACCATTGAGGGACGTGGCGACGCTCAGCGGCTGGTCGGCGTCGTTGTACGTGGTATCGATACGGCCCTTATCGGGGTCGGTGGAGGTGGTCTTGCGGCCGCGCAGGTCGTAGCCGTACGTCCAGACCGCCCCGTCCGGACCAGTCATCTTCTTGAGCTGGCTGCCGGGGGTGTACTCGTACAGGGTGCGGGTGTAGTCGCTGCCGGTCGGGACGGGGCCGCCGTACTCACGGCGTTCGGTGAGCCGGCCGCGGGCGTCGACGATCGTCAGGGTGCCGGTGCCGCCCTCGGCGGCGGTGTAGGTGGTGCGGTCGGCCTGCTTGTCGGTCTTGGTGAGCCACTTCTGCTGGTCGTAGACCCGGAAGATCGATTCGGTGGCGCGGCCGGCGTCGTCGAAGACCGTCTCGGTGGAGGCGGGGACGGAGCCGGGATAGGTGTTGGCCAGGGTGCCCGAGGGGGCATTGTTGTCGTGTACCTGCGTGTTGGTGATGTAGGCCAGGCCGCGGTCGTCGTAGAGGGTTTCGGAGATCACCCGGCCGCCGTTCGGCGCGGGGACCTGCGTCTGGCGGGACCGGAGCAGGCTGTCGAAGATCTCGTAGGAGCTGTTGTAGGTCTGTCCGTCGGCCTTGAGGGCGTCGGTGCGGACCCAGGTCTCCTTGTCGTTGTTGATGCTGTAGGCGTAGACGATGCTGGCGGCGTCGCCGAGCGCGTGGGAGCGGTCCGGCTTCCAGAGTGACCGCAGGCGGCCGAGCGCGTCGAAGGACCATTCGGTGACATTGAGGTTGGCGTCGGTGGTCTTGGTGGCCGTGCCCCAGGCCGGGTCCACCTCGGTGGTGGAGGTGTAGAGCTTGGGGTCGGTGGTGGTCTTGGACGTCAGCGGGCCGTAGCCGGTGTCGTCGGGGACGTAAGTGGTCCTAACCGTGCTGTTGACGGCGTTGGTCGCAGTGAGCGGGCGGCCCAGCTTGTCGTAGGTGGAGCTGGAGACCTGCTGGTAGACGGGGGTCTTGTCGAGCTCGCCGTAGCTCGCGACCCGGTAGGAGGCGGTGATTTCGCCCTTGGTTGGCGCCACCCCGACCGCCTGGCCGTCATAGGCCATGGTGATGTCGGAGACGACATCGTCGGGGATCACCGGGGTGGTCGCGCAGGCAACCGAGTAGGACTCGGTGCGCGAGACCGCGTTCACCAGCCAGACCGACGTGTTGCGGGCGTAGGTGGTCCGCACGCACGACTCGTCGCCGGTCGTAGCGATGTCACCGGTGTCCTCTACGGTGATCGGCATGCCGTACGTGGTGTCGTACGTGGTCTTCTGCTTGACCGTGCGAGTGCCGGTGGAGGTCTTGGCGCGGGTGCTGGTCTCGTCGGCCTGGACGATCCAGGAGTCAGTGGTGCCCCAGCTGTAGTCGTGGCTGCCGGTCTTGTGGGACCAGGGGTTGTTGATGGTGCCGCTGACTTCTTCGGTGCCGTTGTAGGCGATGGTCTCGCGGACGAAGCCGGCGTACTGGCGGGAGTCGTCGATAGCGGTGCCGGTGGAGTCGGTGACCTTTTCCACGCGTGCGCTGCCGTCGAGCTCCTTCTCGCCGTTCAGGCCGCGCATGTAGAGCGTGGACTTCTTGCTGCGCGGGCCTTCGGAGTCGCCGGAGGTCTCCACGACCTTGCCGTAGCCGCGCCACTGCGACCAGGTGCGGTTGGAGGCCTTGGTCAGACCCTCGTCGTCGGCGTACCCCCAGCCGGCGCCGCCCTGGTAGTCGTAGTACTTCTCGCCGGTGTCGCCGTGGCCGTAGGGGTCGTCCTGGAAGACGGAGGTGACCACATACTTGTGGAACCAGTCGGTGACCGGGGCCGCCCCGGACTGGGACCACTTGACTGGGAAGCAACGGCGGGTGTTCTTGTCGATGTCCGCCGGCATGCTGGTGCCCCAGATGCAGTCCGGGTCGGAGTAGTTGACCGTGAGGGTCGAGCCGGTCTCGGACTTGATGGTGCGCACGCGCCACTTGATGTAGCGCAGGGTGTCCGGACCGCTGCCCTCGACGTGGTTGGACAGCTGCATGCCACCGAAGACGACCGGCGGCATGGCGGCCGCGGTGGTGTTGGCCTTGCCGGTGTTCTGGATGGACTTCAGCCACAGGCTCGCCGAGGAGGCGTCACCGGTATCGGGGAAGTCCTGCTCCAGGTGCCAGGCGTCCACGTCCCGCCGGGTGGTGCCGGTGCCGGTCCACACCGAGGTGGTGACGTCGGTGAGGCGCTTGCGGGTGAAGAAGGCCGGGCCGATCTGGGTGGTGCACTTGGTGCTAGCCGCGCAGATCATGTCGTAGGGCACGTCAGGCCAGTTGGCCTTGGTGTCCGCCGTCAGGCTGGAGCAGCCGCCCGAGGCGACGCAGCGCTCGGCGTAGGTGAAGCTGACCTGCTGAGCGGCGGGCTTGGAGTAGATCAGATCGCTGCGCAGACCGTAGTCGATGCGGTTGAGGTAGCCGCCGCGGGTGTAGCTGGTGCCGTTGACGGCGGTGTCGGCGTTCTTGGAGTAGTAGTTCGTCTCCTTGCTGTACCAGTAGGTGGAGGCGTTGCCGTGGGTGTCCACGACGTAGTCCAGGTTCCAGCGCCAGGCCTGGTTGCAGGAGGAGTCGGCGAAGCCGGTGGACTTGTAGCAAGGCTCGCCGGAGTCGTCGCCGAAGACCGGCACGGTCCACACGGAGTTGGTGACCGGGTCGTCGTCGGTGGTGGCGGTGGTGCCCTTGTCGCTCCAGCCGGGCATCCGATCCTTGCCGAAGAAGTACTGGATGCCGGAGGAGTCCGTGACCTTCCAGTACTCGGTGTTGTCGTCGCCGTTACCGGTGGCGCCGGTCAGGTGCTCAACGCGGGTGCCGTTCTCGTTCTTCAGCTTCCACGAACCGCCGGACGCCTGCGAGAGGGCCGCCGTGTCGCAGGCAGCCTTGTCGGCGCAGGTGTTGACCAGCTCGACAGCCTTGCCGTTGAGGACCAGGGTGGCGTTGGCGTACTTCCAGCACTGGTCGCCCTTGCCGGACTGGCCGTCGTCCTTGCAGGAGCCGTACTTGCGCTCGATGTAGGACTCGGTGATCGAGAAGCCTTCGCCGACCACCGAGGTCTGGTCGTTCTCCCCGGCCGTGCGGCCGTCCACCGAGGCGGAGTTGTAGGAGATGGACAGGTTCGGGGACGGGCCGGCCGTCGACGGGGGAACCCGCAGCGGGTAGTTCCAGGTGAAGTCACCCGTGCTGCCGCCGGCCTCCCAGGTCGCGGTCGGGGACAGCGGGGTGGAGGCGTAGTCGCCTCCGCCGCCCGAACTGTCCGCAGCCGCCGCCAGCAGCACCGGGGCGCCGGCTGCGAGGGTGCGGGCGGAGACAGTGCCCGTCAGGGTCTGGGACTCTGCGTCGTTGTCCGCGCTTGCGACTGGACTCTGGGTGCGGCAGGACTCCTTCTCCGGGGTGGTCAGCGCACACGCCGGAAGTGTCACCAGGCGCAGACGGGGGCCGTAGTTGCCGCCGTAGACGTCGTTGAACGAGGAGTAGTCCAGGGAGACCCGGAGCTTGTCGGTGTCACCGGCGGAGTCCCCGGACGCGGTTCCCGCCGGGTCAACGGTGAGCAGGACGCCGTTGACGCCTGCCTTCTTCGCGGCCGACTGGGAGTGGACACTGAGCGCCACTTCATCGGCCGGACCGGTGGCCTTTGCCTTCGTCTTGCTCTTCGCCGCCTTGGGCGCCGGGGCTGCGGGCTCCTGGGCCAGCTCCACGCCGAGCCCGCCGACGGTGACAGTGGCCTTGCCGGTCGCCTCGACCTCGGCGGTGGCCTTCCCGGCCTTCGGCCATGCGGTCTTCTTCAACCGCTCACGGGTCTCGCGGGAGGCGGGGGCGGCCTTGTCCTTCGGGGCCTTGGACGTGCTGGGCTTGAGCACGCCCACCTTGTTGATCTTCGCGTCGGGCCGGTCCTCCAGCTGCTTGCGGGCGGCCAGGGACTGGGCCTGGGCGGCGAAGTCGTAGCCGGAGGGGACCACGACTTGTGGAAGGAGGGAAAGGGAGATGACGAGCGCGCCACGGCCGAGCCAGCGGCGTATGACCGCCCCTGGCAAGCGTGTGCGGAAGGGTGATGAAGACACGGTGATTTCCCGGTTCTCGGATATGGGCAGGAGGCGCTTGGGCGGCGTGGACGCCCGAGAACGCCGGATCTCGACGGCGCGTCCGCGAAGACGCGCAGAGTGTGTTTCGAGCAGAACGGGGCAGGACGGGCAAGGAAACCCGCCCTGCCCCGCCCACTTCTACTGCTGCTCGGTGTTACGGCGGTTGGCGATCATGTCGGTGGAGGTGGCTCCGGCCCAGACACGGACGCTGTCAATTGCCCCGGGGAAGTAGCGCGCGGCAGCGCCGTTGATCTTCGCCCGGCCGATCTCAAACGCTTCGCCGCCCTGCCAGGGGGCCGAGTACGGCACGCCGTCCTCGTCACCCATCAGGGCGCTATCGACGTAGAGCTTGAGCGCGCCGAGCTTGGATGTGTCGTCGGGGTCGGCTGCCGCCTGCGCGTCATAAACGACCGACAGCATGACCGGGACGCCCAACTGGGCCGTGGTGAACGCGGTGGACTCGCTCTCGGTCCAGACCGCCCCGGTGCCGTCCTTGTCGGGACGGCCGAACGTCCACCGCCCCTGGGTGCTGCCGGCCGGTTGCTCGTACCAGACACCCCAGGAGGACTGGCTCGCCCCCGACTGGCCGAACACCTGCACCGCGTACGACTTGCTGGTGTCAGCGAGCTTGGCGGGGTCCAGTGTCACCCAAGCTGTCGCGGTGAACGAGCCGGAGTCGTCGACGACCGGACCGGTGGCGGTGGCATACGCGCTGGTGCCGTTCAGGGTCATCTTCTGCGTGGTCGTGACCTCTTCGCCGATATCCGGGTCGCCGGTGGTGAACTGGGTGAGCGCGGCCCCGTTTAGGGCGAGGTTTCGGTTGAAGCCGCTCGTGTCCTTCACTGTGGTGCCGGTGGCGTTGGCCACGTCCGTGGCGTCCCACTTGGCGACGAGCGCCGGGACCGGGTCGCCGGCGGTGCCGTCGCCGAGGTCCTCGTCCTCCAGCCAGGCGTCGTGGGCGACCTCGGTGTCCGCCAGCGTGCGGGACCAGACCTTGACCTCATCGATGGTGCCGGCGAAGTTTTCCTTGCCGGTCGCCGAGGCCCAGAGCCTGCCGACCTGCAGTCCGCCGGATGCCTTCCACGGGGTCATCGTGAACGGCACCGGCTCGCCCTGCGGGACGCCGTTGACGTAGAGCTGGATCGTCTGCGCCGCTGCGTCGTAGACACCAGCGAGATGGGTCCAGGCGTTCAGGACCGGGGGTTTCGCTCCGAGCGAGCGTGTGATCGCCGGGCTGGCGACGTCCGTCTGGTGCCGGTTGAAGACCCAGGCGTTGTAGGTCGTGGAGTAGTAGAGCTGAAACCCTGAGGCGTTCGTTCCCGCCTGTGACAGAACGGTGTAGTTGACGTCCTTCTTCTCCAGACGGACCCACGCCGAAACGGTGAAGGACTTGGTGGTGTCCAGTACCGCGCCAGAGGTGGAGAGGTAGGCGCTCGTGCCGTTGAGCTTTGCCGCGCCGGAGCCGCTGCGGGCCAGGGTGTCCCAGGTGGCCCCCGAGGAGGTCAGCGGGTGCTGGGTGGTGGTGGCGGCGTCGGTGAGGGCGTTGTCCAGGTGCCAGATGCCCGAGGGGTTCTCGGCGCCCTTCACCAGGAAGCTGTAGTAGCCGGTGAGTGAGCTGTGGTCGGCCGCGTCGTAGCCCCAGACTTGGATGGTGTTCTCGCCGGCCTGGTTCGGGGTGATCGTCTGGGTGGTGGCCGTGCCCTTGGCAACGGTGATCGGGGCAGAGACCGCGCCGCTGTTCAGCCTCCACTTGTAGCTGACGACGTCGGACTGGATTCCGGCCGTGGTGGCGTTGGTGTCCGCGGGGGTGAAGGTGAACTTGCCGGACGTGCCCATCCCGCCCGCGGCCGGGTCGGTCTCGGCCGGCTGGTAGACGCCGTCCGCGCTGGTCACCACCGGGGGCGGCGGCTTGTCAGTGTCGACCCGGAAGTAACACCAGGACGTCCAGGCTGAGTCCAGGACACCGGTGGCGCCCCGGTCCGTCTTGTAGTACGCCTGCGTTTTGGCCCGCATCCGGTAGTCCGTCTGTGCTGGCAGCGTGCTGGAGGTCGCGTCGCGGGCGGCGTTGTCGGCCACCCATGCGCTGTCCGGCGAGGCCGCGTCCCAGGCGCGGCTGGAGCCGTCGGCCTTCCATACCTCGAACTGGGCGCGCAGTTGGGCGTTGGAGCCGTCGGCCGACTGCACTGTGGCCAGCATCTTCGGCTTGGTGCTACTGGTGGCGAAGGGCAGCGTGGAGGCATTGCAGGCCAGTCCGGTGGTGCCCTGCTGGACGCCGTACGAGGTCGGCTTGTCCGGGTAGGAGATGTACGTCACCGAGAGCTTGGCGTCGTTCCGGAACCGCGCCCAGGCTGCCGCGTCGGACTCGTCGTGCGCGGTCAGTGAGAAGGTGATCTGCGACTCCTTGTTCGTGGCGTAGGAGGCGAGGGTCGTCGTCAGGTTCTCGTTCGTCTCCTCGTCCACGTTGTCGCTGAAGCGCACCGAGTTAGCCGGCTGCGACGGGCTACACAAGGTGCCCCGGCCGTAGGCCACGTTCCGGTCACCCATCAGGTCTACCCCCGTGGGGCGGGACGACCACGTGGTGCTGGAGGAGATGCCCTTGTCGACGCGGCTCAGGTCGTACCAGTGCGGATCGCACGTGAACGTCCACTCCTGGTACACCTCCATCGTCGCGTCCAGGACCTTCTTGCCGTGGATCGACGACAGCGGGTACTCGAAGTACATGCGCTGGGTGTAGGGGCTGCTGGAGCAGAGGTAGCCGGCGTAGTTGGAGCAGCGCCCCACGCCCTTGTCCCCGTCGAACTTCCAGTACTTGGTGCCGTTGGAGGCCAGAGCCGTCCAGTCGCCCAGGGAGATGCCCTTGGTCGGCGGATCGATGTACAGCGGGAAGACGGTGTCCTCGCCGTGCAGCAGGGCCGGATCGGGCGTGATCTCCAGGGTGGTGCCGCTGACCTTGAGCGGGACCTCGGCCGCCGCATCACCACTGCCGGGGCCCTCCGAAGGAGCCGGCTCGCCCCCGGCAGCGGGCAGCGGGACCGCCTCCGTCGCCTCCGGCTCACCCTCGGCCTCCGCCTCTGCTGAAGAAGCAGTGCGGGCGGATTGCGTGGTGACAGTGGCGGGGGTGTCACCGGCCGAGTCCCACATCCGCCCCGCCGGGCTCTCGAAGACCGGGCTGCCGTCGCCGTCGCGTGCAACGAACCCGCCGTCGGCCGTCGGGGCGATGTCCAGGCCGCTGCCGGAGACGGTCATCTTGATTGTCGCGAGTGCCGGGTTCTCCGCGGCCTCCGCAGTCTTGACCACGAGCACCGAGGTGTAACCGGAGCTCAGCGCGGTCAGTTGCAGATCGACATCCGGGAGGACTCCGGCGTAGGTGGCTGTGTCGCCGTCGAGCCGGGGCTCGGGGAGCGCGGTGGGCCAACCGAGCTGCAGCTTGCGCCCCTCGTCCTCCAGCGTGACCAGTCCGTCCCCGCTGCCGCCGCCCGAGAAGGTGAGACCAGCCGTCGTATTTTTCGCCCGCACGGAGCCGTCGGCCTCGCGCATCAGGGTGGTGTCGATGGCGGCCCAGGTACCGTCGGCCTTCCGGGCACGGACAGGGGCTGCGTTCATCTCCTGGGTGAAGGTGCCATCGGGGTTGGCGAAGACCTGGGATGATTCGGTGGTCGCCGCGTTCACGGCCACCCGCTCACCGGTCTCCGCCGCGAGAGCGCTCGCCTTCGACTCCGGAGTCCCGTCAGCCGCTACCGACGCCGCCCTGTCACTGGCGAGTGCCGGAGTCGCCCCGGCCCCGACTATCGGAACTGCACCCCCTAGGAGCGTGACGGCTACCGCCCAACTCCCCACCGCCTGACGCCAGCCGTGCCGCCTCTTTTGCGTGAACACGCCGCACCCGTCCCCTTAGCTTTTCTTTACAAGAAACTGTGAGGATCATGTGGCGGTCGAACGCACTGGTCAATGGTGACACACATCACATTGGTCTTTTCGTTGCAGGTCAGCGAGGCTCCCGCCCCTGGAACTCCCCAAATGAGAGCGCGAGTTCGACCTTCATCCCCGCTTTTCTTGAAGCCCCGGATCGGTGGCCTGTAAAACTCATGAAGATCTTGGTGACGGGCTGTCGGGCTGTCAGGCGGACGGCAGCTTTGGTCATACGCCGGCCGGGGCGAGGTATCAGACGAGGTTCGCACCGGGCGCGTCGGCTGCTACGGGGTGGCCTCGTCGTTCACCTGATTCACCCTTGCCCCGGGAATCCCCAGGGCCTCGACGATCCGACACCAGGCTTCGACGAAGAGCGGTACAAGAAACGCAACAACGTCGAGCGAACTATCAACAAGCTCAAGCGCGCCAGAGCCGTCGCCACCCGATACGACAAGCGCGGCTCCGTCTAGCCCGGACTCGCAACCGCCGCAGCCCTCATCATCTGGCTCCGTACATGATCGACCCGGCAGCGGTTACTCGGCGGAGTGCGGGCCCGTCTTGCCCGTGAACGGGAAGAGTGGATAGCCCTCCACGCACTGGTCCCCGGGTGGGTGGTACGGCCAACCCATCCCAAACCGGTACAGCAGAGTCAGTGCGATGACAACCGCGAGCGGTGCGAGCCACATGGCTGCCCGCCCACCCCGAAGTGGCCACCTCCGCAGTGCGAGTTGGAGCAGAAGCAGCAGCAGAGTGATGCAGAGCCACACGACAGGCAGCATCATCTGCAGCCCTATGTTGTTGCTGGCGTCGTTCCCGAGTGGGCAACTCGCCCACGACCGAATGGTCCACACTGTGCCGCCATACACGCCGAAGGCGGAGAGGGAGGGAGCCAGCAAGTACCAGCCGCACCCCGGCGCAGAAGCGGGCGCCCCGCCGTCCATCCTTGAGACATGCATTCCTGTGCCTCCCCCTGAAGACCGCCCCGCAGAGTGACCGAGCAAGCGGACTGCCCGACCTCCCCCGAGGCGACCGCGCTACTACTTCACTCACACTGGCCAAAGAACGATCAATTCGGTTCCCACGTGAGCCGCCTTACCGTGATCGGCCGGACCGTTCCTAGTAGGGCTTTGTTACGTGTCTGGGCAGGCGGCTTGTGGGGCGGCCAGTGACCGAGCGAACTCGGTAAGCGTGCGGAAGTCTTCCTCGCGTAGACCGATTCGAGGGTTGACGTGGTGGAGAAGACCAGGGCCTTGGTGGTGGGCAGCCACGTACACGTCGTCGAGATCACTCTGCTCGTCGTCCACCCAGGCGAACGGACGACCGCTGGCGTGGTCCACAAGGGGGCGGGTCTTCCAGTGGACCCCGTCGGGACGTTCCTGGAACAGGGCGTCTCCGAAGTCGACGAAGGGGAGTTCGGGAAGGCCGAGCGCCGGGGCGATCCACCGATTGGCGTCGTCCATCCATGTGGTGGCCCAGCACAGCTCGTAGTCGAGCCTGAGCAGGGCTTGCCCGTGCTCAGGTTTGAGCCAGACCCTCAGGGGCCGCCGCCGAACCGAGAGCCCTCCGTGATCCGTAGGTGTCCTGCTGTCACGGGGCACCCTGAGAGTCGTGTAGCCGGCGGGGCGCTTCTCTGGCTTCGCCGCATAGGGGTTGAGCGGCCCGTCGACGTCGAGAAACAGCAGTGGCCGGTCCACGATCTGCCCCCCGCTCAACATCGGCTGTGTCGTGGAAGCGTAGCTGCAACGATCGGCCCGGCGTCGGGCCGATCTGATGCGATGACCCCGCTGTGGCACCTGCGAAGACCATGCCGGACCCCATCGTGCGAGATGGCCTATCATCCTCCGCTGAACTCGGCCGGATGATCTGCACATCGGGGTACGAAAATGATCAATCCCGTAGAACTCGCCTCCCTCGCGCTCGCCGGATACCGCGGCACGCAGTTCGCCGTCCATGACTCGATCCTCGACCCGGCCCGCGACCGGGTCCACGCCTGGCACCATAGGCGCCCCGACTCCACCGCCCGAGACTTCGTGGTGACGCTGATCTCCTGCGTCTACTGCACCGGCTGGTGGGTGTCCGGCACCCTGCTGCTGACCTACCTCCTCGTCACCAGCCAATGGCACCAGGCGCCGCTCCTCGTCCACGGCATCGAGTGGCTGGCGGTCGCCGGCGCGGCCGTTCTTCTCAACCGCTGGGATGACTCCCGCAAGGACAGCGCCTGATGGCGCGTCGCGAGATCACCGCGGCAGCCTCCCGGTACACCGCCCGCAAGATCCAAGGCAAGGGTGCGGGGAACCAGGCGTGGCAGGGCCGCTCCTACGACATGTACCACCGTGTCCCCGAGGTGCGGTTTGCCGCCGCATGGATCGGTAACGCCATGTCCGCCGGTCGGCTCTTCGCGGGAAGGCGCGCCGAGGACGGGTCGGTTGAACGGGCCCCCACCGGTCACCGGGCCTCGGAGATCGTGTCGCAGATCGCTGGTGGTGCCGACGGCCAGGCGAAGATGCTTGCCGCGTTCGGGAAGCACCTGACCATCCCCGGGGAAGGGTGGATCATCGTCCGCCCCAACGCCGAGGTGAAGAGCCCTTACAGCCCCGTGGACGGCCACGACTGGCGTGTCCTGTCCGTGAAGGAAGTCAAGCAGCAGTCGGGGAAGCTCACCGCCGAGATCGACGGCGAGGAAATCGGCATCGATCCGGGTGACCCGGAGACCCTGAACCCAGACGGGCCGGTCGCAATCCGGGTGTGGGAGCCTGACCCCGAACGGTCTATCGAGGCCGACAGCCCGGTTCGCTCCAGCCTCGAACTCCTCGAAGAGCTGGTGCTGCTGAACGCTGCGGTAAAGGCGATCGCCCGTTCCCGCATCACCGGCCGTGGTCTCCTGCTCATCCCGAAGGGCACCAGGTTCCCGACCAGCAACACCCAGGGCGGCGCCGAGGACGACCTGCTTGAGATTTTCATGTCGATCGCCGAGACCGCGATCCGTGACCCCGAGTCGGCCGCCGCGACCGTTCCGATCATCCTCGAACTGCCCGCTGACGCGATCGCCGACTTCAAGCACCTGAAGTTCGAGTCGGAATTCGACGACCTTGCGCTGAAGTTGCGCGAGGAAGCCATCCGCCGTTTCGCGACTGGCCTGGAGATCCCCGCCGAGATCCTCCTCGGCCTCGGCGACGTCAACCACTGGGGGGCCTGGGCGTTGACCAGTGAGGCGATCCGCCTCGGCATCGAACCGAAGCTCGCCACGGTCGCGCACGCCCTCACGCAGCAGTGGTTGCAGCCGATCCTCGCGGCGGAGAAGGACCCGGATTGGCACCGATGGATGGTCTGGTACGACACCAGCCCTCTGCGGGTCCGCACCAACCGGTCCGAGACCGCCCTGCAGGCCCACGACCGGCTCGTCATCAGCGACGCCGCACTGCGCAGGGAAACCGGGTTCGACGACGGCGACGCCCCCACACCGGAGGAGCTTGCCCGCCGGTCCTCCCAGGGCGTCGAGACCAACGACAGCAACGAGGCGCCGCCCGGAGCGCCCGGCCTGCCCGTCGACGAGTCGGAGTCGGTACCCGGCACCTTGACGTCGTCCACCGCGGCCGCCGCGCACGACGGCCTTCTCGCGGCAGCCGACGGTCTGATCTGGAACGCCCTCACCGCGGCGGGGGAGACGCTCCGCAAGACTCCGGCCTGTCCGCGCAGCGAGCGAGGGAGGATCCGCGAGGTCGAGGCGGCCCGCGTGCACACCCTGCTCCCGGTCCAGGCCACGCAGGTTGAGCAGTGGCGCCTCCTCGATGGCGCCTGGTCCCGTGCACCGGAGATCGCCGCCCGGTACGGCATCGATGCCGGGTGCCTGACCGCGTCGCTCGACGAGTACGCACGCGAGCTGATCGCCGCAGGAGTCGAGCACGAATACCGGCTTGTGCCGACGGTTCTCTCTTCCTGCCTCGGAACAGCCGCATGACGGCCCGGCCCGTACGACGCAGCCCCGGCGTCCAGCAGTCGGCCGGGACCGGCGTCGCGCTCCACCCCGGGACGCCCCGGACCGGTTGGTGCCTCGACTGCAAGGCGTGGACCCACATCAGCGCGGACCTGCTGCTCCTCACCTCTGGCGGCCTGACCACGGTCGGCACATGGGCGTGGTGCGAAATCTGCGAGGACCCGGATAGCCCGCTACCGGTAAGGAGGATCGGCAGTGGCCGATCGTGACCGCCAGCTCGACCAGGCCGAAGCCGATTTCGCCGAAGCGGTCGCTCTCGCTCTCACGGAGACGGCCGGCGAGTACGCCGACGCAGTCCAGGCCGCGACGGAGCTCGTTGCCGCCCGGTTCGCCGTTGGCCGGATCGCCCGCATGTGGGGCAACCGAACCAGGGGCCTGGTGCGCCGCCTCCTGGGGACCGCCGAGACCGCCGCGGCTGCCGCAGCCGAGGACGCCGGCACCGAACTCCCCGACGGGTGGGACGACCTCCCCGGGCGGTACGACGTCGACACCCTGCCCGAAGGCCTGGGCCAGTACGTCGAGACGACCGAGCATCTGCTCCGTGTGGTCGGCGACCGCCTCGCGGAGACCGCCCGCGCCGAGCTGTCCGCCGGTATTGACGCCGGGGAGGACGTGGACCAGCTCCGGGCCCGGCTGCGTGCGGCGTTCGCCCGCGACGGCGCCAACCTCGGCCCCGTGCGCGAGCAGCGCATCGCCCAGACCGAAGCGTCCCGGGCATGGAACACGGCCACGCTCGCCGCCGCACAGGCAGTGACCGGTCCGGACCGGCCCCTGGTGAAGCAGTGGGTCACCCGGCACGACGCGAAGGTGCGCACCGCCCACGACCAGGTCGACGGGCAGATCCGGCTGCTCGCCGACCCGTTCACCGTCGCCGGCGTCGAGATGCAGACCCCCGGCGACCCGACCGCCCCGGCCGGACTGGTCATCAACTGCCGATGTCGCCTTGCAGTCGCCCCCGAACTGCGAGCAGCCGCCCACGAAGTGAAGGACGCCCGGCGCCCTTACGCCTTGGAATCTGAGGAGAGCAGTGTGCAACCCGACCTGTCCGTGACCGCCTCGGGCGGCCACAGCGGCGCGATGATCGCGCTCATGCCCAGAGAGGAAGACGCCGAGCGCCTGGCCCTCAACGCCCCCGACGCCGAACCCGCCCACGAGCTACACCTGACGCTGTTCTACCTCGGCGAGGGCGCCGACTGGGACGAGGAGTGCCGCACCGACCTGATCGCTGGTCTCCGCTCCCGTGCCCTTGACCTCGACCAGCACATCGGCGGGCGGGCGTTCGGTGCGAACCAGTGGAACGCCGACCGCGATGAACCGTGCTGGGTGTGGTCCGTCAGTGATGACCCCGACACCGATGGCCCCAACCTCGAAGCCGCCCGCTACGCCGCCGTAAACGCGCTGGAGGACATGCACCGCCAGCCCAAGATCCCGGCCCAGCACACGCCTTGGCAGGCGCACGTAGCCGCCGCGTACAGCCGCAACACGTCCCTGCTGGCCCAGATGAACAAGCGCCTCGGCCCCATCCGCTTCGACCGCCTCCGGGTCGCGTTCGCGGGGGAGCACACCGACATCCCTCTCGGACCTGTAGAGGAGACCTCCCAGATGGACGACGACACCATGACCAGCCCCGGCCTCAGCGGACGGCCCTGGGATACCCCCGGTGACGCCGCCCTGGCCTACGAAAACACGGAGACCGGCGACGGCCGCGTGTTCCGGCCCGGGTCGCTGTACTGGACCGGGGCCGGCCCGTGGCCGCTCCAGCACGCCGACGAGATGCTGATGGGACACCAGGGCGCCGAGCTCGCCGGTGCCATCCAGTCCATCACCCGCGACGGCGACCGGATCACGGGCACCGGCGTCATCTACCCCGACCGGCCAGCAGGTGCCGACGCCCTGATGCTGCTGGAGGAGCGCGCACCGCTCGGCGTGTCCGTCGACCTTGACGACGTCAGCGTGGAGTTCGTCGACCGCACCGCAACCGATAGCGAAGACGACCAGGTGGTGCTTCTCGCATCGCTGCCGTCCGCGTCGATGCTCCGCCTTGATGACGGCTCCTGGATGGTGACCGCTTCGACGACCCGTGAGTGGACGGCGTCCGGGATGTCGCTGTCGCGGACCGCGTCCGGGGCCCAGCTCGTCACTGGGAAGGACGGCCTGCTGTCCGCCGCAGCCGTACGGGAAGCGTTCGCCGGGACAGGCGTCCTTACTGCGGCTGCCGGAGACCCCGACGACGACAGTCTCGGCACTGTCGTGCACCGCGAGTCGTCCGGAGACCTCCTGCTGAGGGTCACCCGCGCCCGGCTCCGCGGCGCAACGCTCGTAGCGATGCCCGCCTACCACGATGCGCGGATCGTCCTCACCGGCGAGCGGAACGACCAGGACAGCGAATACGACCTGGCGGCCGGGTCCGGGCCGAGTGCCGCCCACCTTCAGGTGGTGGCGTTCGTCAAGAGCTCCCCATCACCGGTCGGTGCCCGTCTGGTTGCCCGTGCGCTCGGCATGAAGATGGAGGCCGCGCGCGGGCACCTGGCCCGTGCGGCGAAGGCGGGCCGGATCGTACGGCTCGCCCCCGGCCTGTACATCGGCCCCTCCTCGGAAGCGCCAGCGAACGCCATCACCGCGGCGGCGTCCGGCGACCTCGACCTCCCCGTCGATGACGACCGCGATCGGCCGTGGGACGGGGACGAGGCGGGCAAGAACGTTCTCGCCTGGGCGACTGACGGCGACACCGTGGACGCGGACAAGCTCGGCTCCGCGTTCCTGTGGCGCAACGAGGACGTCGACCCGGGCACGGTCGCCGCGTACAGGCTCCCGTTCGCCGACGTCATTGACGGCGAGCTGCGGACCGTTGCCGCTGGTGTCTACGCCGCCGCGAGCGCCCTGCAGGACGACGCGGATATCCCCGACGACGACCGGGACGCACTCAAGGGCCGCGTGGAGACCCTCTATGGCCGCCTGGCCGCCGCCTTCGACGATCCGTCGGTCATCCCGCCGTGGATGGACGACGGTGACGAAGAGACCGCGTCGATGCGAGAGCTGGTCGCGTCCGCCTGGACTGCGATGAAGGACCTCCCGCCGATGCCCGCCTCCTGGTTCCGCGAGCCCACGGCCGCCGAACTGCCGCCCGGCTCCGGGGGAGTGCATTACGCGGACGGCCGGATCTACGGGTGGGTTGCCCTGGCCGGCGAACCGCACGCGGGGTTTCCGGGCCGGAACCTGACGGTCGAGTCCCTGGGGAGGCTCGATCTGACCCACTTCCTACGGGCCAAGTTCCAGCTGGACGACGGCAGCACCGTACGGGCCGGGGCGTTCACGATGAACGCACCACACCACCGCGACGGCGCCGAGTGCGAGTCCGCAGCGTGCCAGTTCGACGACAGTCGCACTGTCGCCGGGATTATCACCGTGGGGCAGAACAGCGGCGGCCTCTGGTTCTCCGGCGCAGCCGGCCCCTGGCTCTCGGATTGGGACCGCACGGTGTTCCAGGGCTGCCAGCCGAGCTACCACATGAAGCAGGGCAAGGGCGGCCAGTGGCAGCTCCGGGCGGTCCTGTCGGTGCCGGTACCCGGTCACTCCTCGCCGCTGCTCGCCACCGCGGTCACCGAGCGCTCGAACCTTGCTCTCGCCGCCTCAGCGGCCAACGTCCTCCTGTCCCCGGACACGGTCGGACACCGTCCGGACACCACCCCGGACACGGCCGGGCAGCACTCGGATACTTCGCCCGGCACTGTCCCTGACCTGACCGGACATCGCCCGGACACCGCCGTGGACCTGAGCCTGGACATGTCCGAACGCTCGCCGGTGCCGAGTGGGGAAGCGCACGCCGTCGCCTCCGCGCTCCTATCCAGCGTCCCGTTCATCGACGTCCTCCTGGAGGCCATGGACCGCCGCCAGGAGCAGCGAGACGCGGCAGCGCGCGAAGAGGCCGCTCATCTCGCAGCCTCCGTCATCGCACCGGCCCGAGCCGACCTCGTGGCCGGCCGAACCACCACCGAAACGAAGGGAAGGTCTGATGGCCTGCTCCTGCCAGAAGAACCGCAAGCAGTGGGAAGTCGTAGCCGAGGCCGGCAAGGGGAAAGTGCTGTACAGCTCCTCATCGAAAGCCACGAGTGAGTCGGTAGCCCGCCGGTACCCGGGCAGCATCGTGAGGGAGAAGGAGAAGGCCACACAGCCGTAACGCTCGGGCCCAGCGGGCACCCTTACTCGCTGGGCGTCAGCGCCTGCTCCGCAGCCGCGAGGACTCCGCGGACCTGGCGGCCGGGCCGCGGCCCGGCTCGGGCTTCAGGAAGAGACACCGAATCGCGCGGATGCGGCGGGGCCGGCGGCTAGCGGCATATACGCGTGCCGCGACGCCGGGTGTTCCCGGGGCATGCCGTACGGGGCCGATTCCTGGTGTGGCCCAGTGCTGTTCGAGGTCGGTCATGGCTGCGCCGGCGGTTGCTTGGTCGGCGCCGGGATGTCGAGGACGACGAGGCCACTGACGTGCTGTGAGTCGATCGGTCGCGTGCTCGTAGCGACGAGTGACCGACCATGCGGTTCCGCCGCTGTGGCGGGTTCCGCTTGTACGAGGGACAAGGGCTTAGGCGCCAGACTACTGTCCCGCGCAGGGGAGGGATTGCCGTCCCTGAGTGGAAGGAGCGGCCGAGTGACGACGAGACCGTGGGTGCGACGTCCGATAGACGAAGTTCGACTGCATGCCTGGATGCCATACGCGGGCGGATCGAACCGGAGATGGATACTGGCGGAGTTGGGGGATGGCATGCGCCCCACCTGGAACCCAGATGCTGAGCCAGCGCGGTGGGAGATAGCCCGGCCTCACCTGCGCACGCTCATCGAGGCGATGGCCATCAAGTTTGGGGTAATCGACGTCTACCTGCAGTTCTCCACCCGCCAGAGGTGTGATGTCAGGTGCCAGGATGCCCGGGGCGATGACTGTGTCTGTCGCTGCATGGGGGAGAACCATGGCGGCGCGGCGTACTGGCGCGGATGGACGCAGGTTGGGGACACCACGCTGGTGAGTGACCCTGAGGTGTGCGAGCGGCACTACGTGGTCCGCCGCAGTGATGTGACTTCAGCCTGAAACGAGGGGCGGCTGACCCACACCAGCCAGCGAGTGGGAACAGCCGCCAGTTCGTTTTTATTTGTTACGGGCGATGCTCGCTACGAGAGCGTTCACAGACTCCTGCAGCGCGCTGATTTCCTCGCGAAGCCCGTCATCGATCACATCCGGGAGTCTGGCCGGATCGATGGTCGCGATGGTCTTCCGCGTGGCCTTGAGCGCGGTCTGGAATCGTGCTCGCTGCTCTGTGGCGTGTGCTTCCGGATCAGCCTCCACTGCACGATTGACGAGTTCCTGCACCAGGTCGTAGGCGCTCGTCACTAGTTCTGGATCGGTAGGGGTATCCGTGACGGAGGCCAGCTGTTCGGATACCTGTGCCCTGATCTGTTCGGGCAGCTCGATCAGCTGCCCGGAGGCTGCTTGAGCCTTGCCCTCCTCCGCTACTTGCCTTACGTACTCGACCTGCTCGGACCGGCGCTCTTCCACCGTCAGGGCCTTGAGCGCGGCGCGAGCCGCATCCGCGGTTCTCGGGTCGGCGAGGATGGCGGCTCGGAGGGCGGTGGGATTTTCAGCAACCTCCAGGGCCTTGGTCGGCCGGATGCCTTGCGCCTCGGCCGCGGCACTGATCAGTGCACCTCGGTCCGTTGAGGCGCTCCGCCGGCTGCTGTAGTAGAGCGTCCAGTCTTCGGCAGGCGGCAGGTCCACGGGCTCATGCCCTGGGCAGAGTTGATCGGCACCGTGAGCTACAGCGCCTGCGGTATGTGCCGCTTCCCATGCCTTGTAGTACCGCAGGACTCGGTCGGCGCTCGTTCCTGCCCGCTTGGCGAACTCGTTGGCGGAGATCTTCGTTTTGGCTGCCCGCCCCCGCCCCCCGTCCTCCGCCGTCGCTCCCGACGTCTGTGGATGCACTTGGCACGCCACAAAGAACGCCAGCCACCAGCTGCCCGACTTGTCCAGCGCCGCCCACGCCTGGATGTCACGGTCGCGCTGCTGCTCGGAGTATCCGGTGATGCCGTCTTGTGCCAGCAGCCGACGGACCTCGGAGCGCATGGCGTCCATCTTCGAGCGAAATTCAGCAGCCGCCTCGTGGGGATGCTGCATCTGCAGAAGGACGTGGACGTCCTCGACTCGCTGCCCCAGACCGAAGGGTGGCTTCGCCTCAATGAACTCTGCGAAGGAGGAGAACGGGTCTGAAGAGCTGACCCCTGAGGGAATCTGCCGCCAGGTCTCGTCAGCCACAACAGCGGCTAGTAGTTCGAGGAACCCGCCGGGCGTTCCGCCGTCGCGCTCCGCAGCGTTACGGAGCCGGTAGACACGCTCCTGCTCGGGTGTGAGCTGTGAGTTCGAATCTACGCGTACGGTCATGTTGCCCTCCTATTTCAGGGCTAGCGCGGCCTTGAGCCGCTTCTCGGCGCGATCCACGGTGTTGGCCGTCTTCGCGGTGTAGCCAGCAGATTCATTGACCCTAAAGGTGGCCTTGGTTACGGCGTCCTGGTAGCCGGGGGACCCAGGCGTCACCCCCCGGGCGTGAAGATACTTGGTGATGGCACTGGTGGTCCTGCTCCGGACGTCCTCGATGATCTCTTTGTCCGTGCGAGGCGGCTGAGGCATCTGAACGATCACTTCGGTGTCCTGATCGCTGCGAGGGCCTGGCACGTCCTGGACCCGCTTCGTCCGGATTCCGTAGAGCTCCAGGAACCGGGCGAATTTGGTGGCGTCTTCGGCGGAGTCCACTTCGACCTTGATGGACTCGATCAGCATCAGTTCGTCGGACTCGATATCTGTGTCGTTGCTCGCCGCACGTACCGTGGTCGCCACGGCCGACTCCACATAAGTCAGAGCGAGTTGCTGCTCCTCCGGCGTATCCCCGCCCTCGGCAGCAGCCTCGCGTTCCTTGACGCGACGTAGACCTTCCTCCTTCTCGCCGCGCAGGTGCTCTAGGAACTCCTGCATCTTCGGGTCATCCGGGGCGATGATCAGACACGACTGCTCGCGGGGCGGCATCCCGCTCCACACGCGCAGGCCACGGCCGACCAGCTGCATGAGGTGCCCGCGGTCGCGGTAGTGGGTGAGGATTCCCACCACAGTGATTTCCGGGCAGTCATAGCCGATAAAGGCCATTCGTACCGTGACCAGGATGTCCATCGGCAGCGAGCGAAACTCTGCCAGCGCCCGTGGAGCGTCCGTGTCCGACGAGACGGCGATACCTACCCGCAGGCCGGGGTGGCGTTGCTGCAGGTACTTCTGGACCCTCTTCGCTTCGTTCTGGCCCATGCAGGAGATCAGCCCACGGTAGGAGGGGTTGAACTTCTGCTTGTCCCGAACTTTAGCAACCACCTGGTCAACCAGCGGTTCCCAGATCTTGGGGTCCCGCAGCACTTCGGCCAGGCCGTCGCCGTCATCAGAGAGGTTGTAGGTGAGGAGGGACTCCCCGCTCCCGCGGTCAGAGGGGTCGCCGAGGGTGCGTCGGGAGACCAGGGCCTCTGTACGCGAGAGCTCGAAGGTGCGGAGGTAGTTCTCGGCGATGCCGTCCGCGTAGGTGGCCTCTGCGTGCTTCACCAGGGGTCGCAGACCCTTGGGATCGCCTGGGCGCGCATCCTCGTAGTCCGCCAGCACCAGAGGGTTGTTGTCGGCCCTATAAGGAGTGCCGGTCAGCAGAAGGCTGTGCAGTGCGAAGCCATGAAGCTTCTGTATCAGCGTGCCGGCGCGCGTCCCCCCACCGTCACCGTCCCTGTCGTCCCCACAGAACTGCGCTTCGTCGGCGATCAGCAGGAAGCGGCCCTGATGCTTGACGGCCCACTCAGTGAAGATCGACTCGCTGGTTGCCAGAGCGCTGTACGTGGCGACGAACCCCGTACCCTTCCCGGCAGTGAGCGGCACCTCGTTCGTGCGATGCCAGATCTTTCCGAAGCGCGGCGACTCGAACAGCTCGCACAGCCCTGCTTCATTCCGGTCTGGGGTTAGATGCTGCCACCCGATCTCGCACTGCTGTGCCAACGTGACTCGCGGCACGAAAACCGCTATGTGATCGATACGACCCTCACGAAAGAGACGCGTGGCCAACGAGAGATAGGCCAACGTCTTGCCTGATCCTGGCGATGCGAGCACCACCGTGCGGTCCCGGCCCGACTCGATACCATCGATGACCTGAGTGATGACGTCTGCCTGGAATGGCCGCGGCTTGAACGTGTCCTGGAAATGCATCTCCCGCCCCTTCTTGTGGTTACACCCTGCGCACAGGGCCTGTCCGTTCTCGATCGTCGTCGGGCCACCGGAGACCCACGGGATGCGATGGTCGGCGTGCCAGCCGATCCCGAGCTCCTCACCGCAGAGCTCGCAGAGCCCCTCGGCGAGCGAATACAGCACGTGACGCTGCTGGGAATTGAAGAAGCGCTGTGGATCAAGCTGCACTAACAGCCCCCCTCAGAACCGTCGTTGGACGCAGCGTAAGGCTCTGCACTGACAACGAGCGTGCAATCAGGAGTTGTCGTCCGATAGGTGGATGACGTGACTGCCGACTGGAGGGCGGTGACTGTCAGTCGGCGGAGCGGCGCTCCCCGTCTGACGGGCACTCGGGAAGAGAGGTCGCTCGCTGTTTCCCGCCTGGGGGGAGGCAGCTAACGGCCACAAGTGGCGGACAGCTGGATCAGGCCTGACCGGCCCGGGGAAGGAGTCCTGCCTTGACGCCCGCTTGGGTGGGAGGCGGGCTAGGATTCGTCACGATGTCGCTGGTTTTGGGCCGGACTCTCCAAGATCGATCACTGGAGATCTGCCCATGGATTCGTTCGAGCTGCCCGACGACATCACCACCCTTAATGACGATGAGCTGGCCAGTGCTCTTTCCGGGGCAGTCACCGAGTTCGACGCGAAGTCACGGTCGACCACCGTCACAACGAAGGACCTCGAAGCGCTGCGCTCCCTGGCCACCGCGGTTGAGTCGATCCGTGCCGAGCAGGGCGCCCGCCGGGAAGCCGCCGAGCAGGCCGCCGCCGAGATCGACGCGCTCGCGGCGCAGGTGCGTGGCGACGACGCCGACGGGGCCACCGAGGGCGAGGAGGCGGCCCCGGAGGAGACTGCCGCCGCTGCGGAGCCCGAGGAGGAGGCTGCCCCGGAGACCGTCACCGCTGCCGCGGTGCGCCGCCCGGCCCTGGACCTTTCCAGCGTTCGCCGCCACCAGCCCCGTGTCCTGCCGCCGGACCCCAACCCGCGCCCGGAGATCACCGCCTCCGTCGACGTCCCCGGATACTCGCCGGGCCAGGCCCTCGACATGGAAGGCGTCACCGAAGGCATCATCCGCCGCGCCAACGCGCTGAAGACCGCTGGCGGCGGTGTTGGCCTCACCGCGTCCTACCGGCTCCCGTTCCAGCCCGAGCTGATCGTCAACGACAGCTCCTCGGGCACGGAGGGGACCCGTGCGGTCGTCCTCGCCGGCGACCAGAACCGGCTCAACGGCGGCGACCTGGTGGCGTCCGGCGGCTGGTGCGCCCCGTCCGAGACGGTCTACGAGCTCACCGGCATGTCCTGCCCGGAGATGCTGTGGGACCTGCCGGAAATTCAGCTCGCCCGAGGCGGCCTGCGCTACTTCCCGATGCCGTCGCTCGACGTCGCAACCATGACGTTCGTGCACACAGAGGCCGACGACATCAGCGGGGCGGTCAAGCCGTGCTTCCGCATCCCGTGCCCCGAGCCGGTTGAGGTCCGATGCGAAGCCATCGGTGCGTGCCTGGAGTCCGGCATCCTGACCCAGCGGCACTTCCCGGAGCTCGTGGCGTACTACCAGTCGCTGGCGATGGTTGCCCATGAGATCCGCATCCGCCAGGAGCTGTTCACCCAGGCCGTCGCCGCGTCCACAGCGGTGACGATCGCCCCGACGTTCGGCGCTTTCTCGGCGCTTTTCGCAGCGGTCGCCCTCCAGGCAGCGGACATGACCGAAAAGCTGTCGCTCTGCCAGAACATCAACATCGAGGTCGTCTTCCCCTGGTGGAGCAAGAACCTGTTCCTCGCGGACATTGCCCGCCAGAACGGTGTCCCTGTCAGCGACGTCAGGATCCAAAACGTGATCAACGCGTTCGCTGAGCTCGGCATCTCGATCCAGTGGGCGCGCGGCCTGAACCCGACCGTCCCCACCCAGATCGGTGGCCCGGCCCCCGCCACCGCGTGGCCCGACTCCGTGCCGTTCCTGATCTACCCAGCCGGCACGTTCGAAGCCGGACGCGGCGGCGAGATCAGCCTCGGCGTGATCCATGACAGTTCGAAGTTCCAGACCAACGACTACACGGCCCTGTTCACCGAGGAGTGCTCGGCGCTGATCACGCGGAACAGCGAAGCGCGTGTGGTCACGGTCCCCGTGTGCCCCGACGGCCGCACCGGCGAGCAGCTCGGCATTGACTGCCCGATTGCCTGACTCAACCCGTCCCAGCCGAGGGCCAGGCAGCACGCCGGGCCCTCGGCTCCCCGCATTTTCACCAGGTTGAGGAGGTCGGCCAGTGCCGAGTCCAGGTCTGCGGCGCCGAGTCGAGGCGATCCCCGGTGTGCCGCTGCCGCACGGCATCCTCGGGGGCTGCGTCGACATCGTCGACATCGAGGACATGCACGAACTCCTCGGCGTTGAGTGGATGTCGCTCGGGTGCTGCCCCGTGCGCGACACCGGCTGGTGTTCCGAGGAGTCCCCGGGCGCCATCGTGCCGCCGAAGGAGTTCTGTTCACCCGAGGCAGAGTTCGCCGAGCCGCACACGATCTACGCCGGGGCGAAGTGCTCGACCATGGGGTGGAGCTACGAGGAGGCCGTGGAGCAGGTCACGGCCACCCTCGAACTCGGCGAGCAGCGCGCGATCGAAGAGGCTTTCTGGCGCGACAAACTGGCCATGCGGGCGGTCGACCTGACGCCCGCTGACGGACCGGTGAGCATGGCGGCTGGCGTCGCTGCGCTCGAAGGATGCCTTGCCGAGACGTACGGGGGCATCGGAGTCCTGCACGTCCCGGCCGGGGCCGCCGCGCTCCTCGGCTGCTGCAATGTGCTGTCGCTCGTCGACGGCACACCGCGGACCCTCACTGGGAACTGTGCGGTGCTCGGCGCCGGGTACTCCGCACAGAACACCGGCCCCGGGGGCATCCCGGCCGACCCCGGCACGGCATGGCTGTACATCTCAGGGCCGGTCCTCGTCAGGCGCGGGCCGGTCGACATCATCCCCGACCGCGCAGGCCCCGCGATCGATATCCGACTGAACGACCTGCGCGTGCTGGCCGAGCGGACTGTCGTCGTCGGGACCACCTGCGCCGTGTGCGCCATCAACGTGACCCTGTGCTAGCTCCAGGAGAGGCCATGCGCCCGACCATTCGTGTAAAGCCTGCCCGCGAGCAGATGCGGGACTTCGCCGGGTGGGCGGTGGAGCAGCGGCCGAAGGTGCGCACCGTCGCCCCAGACGCCTTCGGCGTACCCGTCGACCTCTTCACCTCGGTGCCCGAACCGCTGCTGATCGGCTCCCTGATCGACGGGCAGCGGTACGTGTCTCCGGCGGAGGACGCGGCCGAGGGACGGCCAGAGCCGGGCCCCGGCGACATGTTGGGAGTGGCAACCCCCGAAGGGCTCACTGCGCAGGAGTCCGTCCCCGGCGAGCCGCTGCCCGAGGTCCCTGCCGAGGCGTACGGGCCGGACTCGGTGCCGCTCACGGCCGGCGAGAACGGCTTCCACTGCGACGTCTGCCCACGTGAGTTCACCAGCGAGCGCGGCCGGGACACCCACCGCCGCCTGAAGCACGGGGAGGCCCCCGATGCCGGTTGAGCCGCTGCCCTGTCTCACCAGCGGGGGCGGCGGGACACCAGGCACCTCGTGCTGCAGCCCCTCCATCACATCCACCCCGCTCTGCCTCGCAGACGGGACGCCGGTCCTCCTCGTCTTGCGCTCACCGTGCGTATGCGACGGCGCCCCCGCCGCCGCTCCCGAGACCGTCGGCTGGCTCAACCCTTCAACCGGCGCGTTCACGCCCGGGCCTGTCCCGGCCGGGACCGGGCCCTGCGGTACGTCCGAGGGCTGCGCGAGCGTCGTCGTGCTCCCGCTGTGTGACGTGGCCCCCGACGGGACGTCCACCACGTTCCTGCGCCACCTCGTCCACGACTGCGACGGCGCGGTGACCGCGACCACGGACACCACGACCGACGGCGTGACCGCGTACACCCCGGCCGGCACGGTCGGCGAGTGCGCACCGTGCGAGCCCGTCGCGATGTGCCCGCAACTCCTCGGCCTGTCCGGGCCCGAGACCTGGAACATGCCCCCCGGTACCGAGTCGGTATCCATCACCGTGTTGTGCGGGCCCGTCACGGTCACCGACTGCACCGGCGCGGCAACCGTCATCAACGAGTGCGGCACGGCCTTCAGCTGGAGTGCGCCGTCGACCAACTCGTGCGAGCCCGGGCGCCTGTGCGACCCGTTCACCGTCGATCTCCCCGAAGGCGCCACCGCCTACATCCAGTGGCTCAGCCCCTGTGCCTCCGGTGACGAGTCGTGACCGCCCCATCCCGAACCGCCTGACACCTGTGGCCAACCACGGTCACTACCCCACAGAGGAGAACCACCATGGCCGGTAAGAGTTGCTGCGGCGGCGGTGGCGGCACCGTCAACGTCAACATCCCCGCCGACAATGAGATCGCCGTCCTGTGCGACGTGGCTGCTGACGGGACGAGCGTGCCGTTCCTGCGCAGGTACGCCGTCGATGCGGCCGGGGCCGTCACGACGACGGACACGGCACTGGATGGCACGACCGCGTACACGCCCGCGGGCACCGTGGGCCTGTGTGACGCGACTCCCGCAGAGGAGTCGCCGGGCGAGCTGCCGTGCGCGAAGGCCGTGATCGAGCGGTGTGGCTGTGATGACACGGACGGTGACGGTGTCGGAGACGTCACGTACACCGAGCTGTGGGCTGTCGACCCGTGCAACGGCGCTGCGCCCGAGCTGATCGGCACGTTCCAGGACGGCGACTTGACGCAGCCGTACACGCCAGTCGCGCCGGTGGACTGCACGTCGACGGTCGACGCGACCACGCCCCCCGCCCCGGTGACCGTGCACTCCGGCGGCGCGAACCTCGCCCCGTCGACGGCGGCCGCTCTTCCGACCGCCGGCCTCCAGTCCCTGACCGTGACCACGCTGACTGGCACCACGGACGTGGTCACCGACTCCGGCACGGTCACCATCCCGGCCGGAGCGACCCTCACGTGGTCGGTGACGCGCGACCAGGACTCGAACCTGACGGTCACCTCCGTCACGACCGGCGCGGCGTCCACGGCCCTTGTGGCATGGACCAACGCCTGACCGTCCTCTCCCGACCCCCGCGGCCCCGAACCTCCAGGCGGGGCCGCGGGCCCTCCACAGCGACCCATAAGAGGCGATCATGAGCGGAACCAGCGGCGCCTACACGCCGCCCCTACTGTTCGGAGAGGTGACCGGCGGCACCGCGGACCTCCAGGCCGTGGCTGCGGACACGTGGGTGACGACCGGCGCGGAGGTCCTGCTTCCGGAGGCCGGAACATACGCGGTGTCTGCTGACGTGTTCTCGGACATCACCGGGACCACTCCGTGGGCGGTCGCGGTGAATGCCCGCCTGTTCGACGTGACAGCCGGAGCCGAGATCGCGGGCACCACCAGGCGGATCCAGTACGACAACCTCAACGACGGCGGCGGCAGCGTCCTGGAGCTCCAGAACGCGGGCACCTTGAACGCCAACGTGACCGTGACCGGGCTGACCACGATCCGCCTCGAGGGGATGCGCCAGTACGTCGGGTTCAACGACTCCACACGCTCGGCCCTGATCAGTGAGCGCCTCGCCTTCACCAAGATCAGCAGCTAGGCAGGAGCGGATCACATGAGCGGAACCTCGGGCGGCTACACCGTGCCGTCGCGCTGACGTGGGAGTGCATCGGTTGACCGCGCCCGACGGTGGCCAGGCGCTGCCTCTGGGAAAGCGCCAGGCCACCGTCAGGTCACTTCAGCCACGACCATGCCTTGCCGCACTGGACACGGACTTCTTGACCAGCAACTACCCTGAGAATGCGAAGGTTTGACATGGCCGTTGGCGGCGGTTTCTCGTCCTGCGGAGGCGGGTGCGGCGGCTCGGAATGCCCGTCGCTTACCCAGCCCATTGCGACCACGGGCCTTTGCTTGCCCGACGGAACGCCTATCGCGGTGGTCGCGGAGCGCGACTGCGTGGGCAACGTCCAGCAGACCGGCTGGCTGAACCTGTCCACCGGCGCCTTCACGACGGGCGTCCCCCCGGCTGCGGCTGGCGCCTGCGGCGACGCCCGTTCGATCACCGTCTCGGGCGTCTTCTGTGACGCCGCTCCCGACGGCACAGTGTTCGGGCTGGTGCTCGTGGAGTACCACTACGCCGACGACGGCAGCATCGACTCCGTACGCCTTGTCGACGCGGCCACCGGCGCTACCTACACCCTCCAGGGGCAGCTGAGCATCTGCCCGAGTGGCGGCGACGAGGACGAGTCGCCCGGAGAACCTCCGTGTGCCCGGCAGATCGTGGAGCGCTGCGCGTGCGACGACACGACAGGTGACGGTATCGGCGACGTCCGGTACGTCGAACTGTGGTCGGTCGACACGTGCGGCGCCTCGCCGGCGTTCCTCGTCGGAACCTACGTCGACGGCGACTTCGACCAGCCATACACCCCGCAGAACCCCGTGGACTGCACCCAGGACGCGGGCGGGGATGAGTCGCCGGGCGAGCCCACCCAGACATGCGCCCCGCAGATCGTCGAACGCTGCGGCTGTGACGATGTGGATGGTGACGGCCTGGGCGACGTCCGTTTCACCGAGCTGTGGGCCGTTGACCCGTGCACCCCGGGCGCCACCCCGACGCTCCTGGGCACGTGGATCGATGGCGACTTCGACCAGCCGTACACGCCCGTCGCCCCCGTCGACTGCCCCGCCGCAGCGGGCGGGGACGGAGACGAGTCCCCGGGCCAGATGCCGCCCACGTTCGAAGTGGCGCCCGTCCCGCTGTGCCTCGTCGACGACGCCACCGACGACGTCCTCCAGAACGTCCTCGCGGAGATCATCTACGACCAGACCACCGGGAACCGGACCGGAGTCCGCTACGTCGACTCCGTCACCGGTAACCCCGTGGCCCTTCCCGGGGGTACGCACCTGGCCGTATGCCCGAACGCTGCGGACCCGTGCGTGTCCTCGGTGACGGTCATGCGCATGTGCGACCTGAACCCCGCGGTCGCCCCGGACGCTGACGGTAAGCGGTGCGCAGTGCCGTTCCTGCGGCACATGGTGTACGACTGCACCGGCGCCGTCACGGAGGTACGCGACACCGAGCTGGACGGCACCACCGCCTACACGCCGGTCAACGTCGTGGACTGCACGGGCGGGGTGCCCTCGCTCGTGGAGCTGGATTGGCCACTGTCCGGCATCGTCGAGGACCCGGCCCTGCCCGGCGGACGAGACTTCATCTACACGGTGACCAACCCCGACACCGGGGACGTCGCGACCGTCCACCTCCACGCCAGCAACCCGGCCGGAGGGAGCTGCGGCCCCTACGACCCCACCCACCCGGTCTTCAACAACCCCACCGCTTACCGGCTGGACCTGTCGCCCGAGGCGCAGGCCATGACGCGGTTCCGGCTGGACTTCAACGACCTCGACAACTTCGAGGGCATCAGCGGGCTGACGCCGCGCCCAGACAGCGTGGTGTTCGAAAACGGGACCGGCACCTACGACCCGGCCACCGGCACTATCCGCACCAACGAGTCCGCCAACCCCGGGCCCACGGTCCTCGCCTACTGGAACACGCCTCCCGCCACCATCACCTGGGGGTACGCGAACAACGGCGGCGGCACCGCGTGCTGTTTCGTGTCGTTCCTCGGCACGACACTCAAGGCCGGCGGCTGCTGCTCCCAGTGCACCGGCACGGGTGATGGTGAATCCCCGGGCCAGCCCGAGCCGTGCCGGGACACGTCGTCGTCGCTGCTGTGCGACGTGTCGGCGACCAGCACGGTCACTGTGCTGGACACGGCCGGCGTGACGGACGGCGACGGGTGGACCCTCGCCTCATACGACACCGGCGGATGCGCCGGATACAACGCGCCCGAAGTCGCGATCTCGGCGGCGCCGATCTGGTCCGCGCCCGCGTTCCTGTCGGTGCGCGCCGACGGGAACCTCGGGTTGTCCACCAGCTGTGACAACGCGTGGGGCGGGTACGACGCGGCGCCCGTCCGGTGGGTGCTGACGAAAACGTTCACGGCGCCCGAAGACGGCATGGCGCTCATCTCCGCGACCGCGCTGTTGGCCGACGGGGCGTGCAAGATCCGGGTCAACGGGACCGACACGGGCCATTACGCCCAGTGGAACCTCCCGGCGAACGGCGCCAGCTCGCAGGTTCCTGTGACGGCCGGGCCGAACGTCATCGAGGTCGAGGTCCGCGACGTCGGCGGCGCGAACTGGCTTCAGGGCCGGCTCGATGTGGTCATGACGTCGACGCAGCAGTTCATGCGCAAGCAGGTCACCGACTGCGAGACCGGCGCCGTCATTTCCACCACGGACACGACGCTCGACGGGCAGCCGTACACGGTGACCGGAACGGTCGGCCAGTGCGAGCAGGTACAGGAATGCTGCCCGACCCCGCCGCCCGAGCAGCGCGTAGACGTGGAAACGCACGTCCTGTGTGTGGTCGCGGCGGACGGCACGGTCACGCAGGTCTTGGCGGAGTACGTCTACGACGACCAGTCAGGCGACCGCACGAACACCCGGTACGTCGATCTGGCGACGGGGGACCCGGTCACCGTGCCGGCCGACGCGACGGTAAGCGTGTGCGGCGCAGACGACGCCGAGGACGAATCGCCGGGCGAGGCGCCGTGCCGGAACTCCTCCACGCTCCTGGTGTGCGACCTGCCGCAGGACGGGGAGCCGACGCCGACTCTGGCGGACACGGACCCGACGCCCTACTACCCGGACACGGTCGCCGCGCCCGTGAGCGGGGCTCAGACTCTGTGGGACGGCGGCACCCTCACCCTGCCGCCCGGCACCGGGCCGCAGCCCGGCACGCCCGGCAAGGTCAACAGCCTCGCCGCCACCATCACCGGGGTGCGCCCCGCGTGTGATGACGGGACAGCGACAGTCACCGTGTCGGTCCTGGTCGCCCAGACCGGACCGGACAAGGGCTGCGCCCAGACGGGGCACATGCGCCTGTTCAACGGCGCCCAGCAGGTCGCCCTGGAAGTCGTCCCGGCCAACACGCCGGTCGGCTGGTCCGGGACACTGACGGTCACTGCGTCTGTTCCCGCTGCGGATCTCGCGGCGGGAAACGTGGCCGTGGTGATGGCGCTGGACTCCTACGACGTCTGCTCGGGCGCCCCGCGCGAGACCGGGTGGAATCTGTCCCAGTTCACCGCCAGCACCGTGTACGACCAGACCGGATGCGCACAGCAGGTCCTGGCGAACGTCGTCACGGACTGCGACACCGGCCAGGTGGAATCCGTCACGTACACGACGCTGGACGGTGCCCCGTACTCGGTGACGGGCGAGGTCGGCCAGTGCACCGCCACGAGCCTGTGCACCCCGGCCGTGCCGTGCGGGGACACCGAGGTCGCGCAGCTTTGCAACCTGACCTACGACCCGCAGGCCCCGATTCCGACCCCGGCGGGCGACTTCACGCTGACCGGGAACGTGGTACCAGTCAACGGCGGCACGACCCTGTGGTTCGCCCAGGCCAACCAGGTGGCCAACGGCACAGCCGAGCTGACCGTTAGCGGGCTGCTCCCGGCCGTGATGTATGAGTTCCGGTTCGCATCCGCGTGGATCGGTGCGGGAGCCCCCGACCCGGCCAACAACAACGCGATCTATCTGCTGGAAGTCCTCGACGGCACCACGGTCCTCGCCACGAGGACCCGGAACACCTCCAACGGGTCGAGCGCGTTCCCGGGCGGTGCCCTGTCCGAGGACCTGCCGCCGCTGGCGTTCATCGCCCCCGCTACTGGCGCGGTCACGATCCGGTTCACTGACCAGACGACCGGCGGTGCGATCAACGACCGTGACCTGTACTTGATGCCGATCGAGGTGCGGACGGCGGTGCTGACCGTCACCTCCACACCGTTCCTGCGGCGCTTCACCTTCGACTGCGACGGCGGCCTCACCGCGACCCAGGATCTCGGCCTGGACGGCGCCACGCCGTATGTCGTGGAGGGCGAAGTCGGCTCGTGCGCCTCGTCCGGCGACGGCAGCTCGGTGACCGCTCCGACCGGCGACGTCGTGGACTGCGAGAACGGCAGCCGGGCCCTGCTCGTGAAGGTGTGCGACGCCAGCGACGAGTTGCCGGGCGAGCCCTGCGGGGACACCGAACTCGTCCAGCTGTGCGACCTGGTGTACTCGCCCGAGCCGCCCTTCCCGACTCCGATGAGCGCGTTCGCCCGGACCGGCAACGTCAAGGTTGTCGGTGCCGGCCTGTACTACTCGGGCGGCAACGTCGCCCCGAACGGCGTCGCCACCCTCCCTGTCACTGGCCTCACGGGCGACACCGGGTACGCCTTCCGGTTCTCGACCAGTTGGGCCGGAAGCGGCGTGCCGAACCCGGCCGCGTCGGACGCGATCTACCTCGTGGAGATCCTTGACGGCACGACCGTCCTCGCCTCCCTGCAGCGCAACATCAGCAACGGGACAGGCGCCGCCACGGGATACGTGAACGAGACCCCGCTGTCGTTCACCGCTCCGGCATCGGGCGCGGTGACGCTGCGGATCTCGGACGTAAGCACGGGCAACGGCGCCGACCGGGACCTGATCGTCATCCCTGCTGATGTGCGTTCCGAGGCACTGACGGTTGGTTCGACGGCGTTCCTGCGGGCGATCACGTTCGGTTGCGACGGGTCGGTGACGTCGACTCACGACCTCGCGCTCGACGGCGTCACGCCCTACACGGTTGCGGGTGAGGTCGCGACGTGCGCGGCCGGAGGCGACGGAGCTACTACGACCGCACCCGGACCGGACACCGAGGCTGTGGTCTTGTGTGACCTGCTCGCCGACCCGGACGCCGACCCGGTGCCGTTCCTGCGGCTCCTCACGGTCACCGCGGACGGCACGATCACGGCCGCTGACACCGCCCTGGACGGCGCCACTCCGTACACGGTGGCCGGAACCGTCGGAGTGTGCCCCGGGGCGCCTGACGGGCCGGTCAAGGTCGTGGAGCAATGTAGGTGCGACCAGACGGCAGACGGGGTCGTCGAATACGTCGAACTGATCGCGGTCGCCGAAGACGGCACCCTGACCACGATCGGCACATACGACGAGGCCTTCACGCCCTACACCCCGGTCTCCCCGGTGGCCTGCCCGGTCGAGGGAGCACCCCCGGCCATGGGAGTCCAGGCCCGCAGGGTCGAACTCGCCCCAGGCGGCTCGTGGTCAGCGGCAGGGGTAACGCTGCTCCAGTCGGTCACCGCTGTCAGCCACGCCGGCAACGGCACAGTCACCACCATGGACGGGGACAGCACGCTGCACGACGGCGAAAACGTCACCTGGTCTGTGGCCAGGGACACGGATGCGGCCCTGACCGGACCTCTGACGATCACCGCAGGAACGGGCACGGTGACGGTCGCGTTCACCACCGCGGTGACCCTGTGAGCGGTACCGACGGCAGTGTCGGTACTCAGGGACCGCTCGGTCCCGCTGCTCCTCAGGGACTGGCGGGACCGACCGGCGCCCCGGGGCATGAGAGCCCGGCGGGCACCCAAGGCCCCCAGGGACTTCCGGGTGTTCAGGGGCCACAGGGGCCGCCCAGTAACCCCGCTCCCGCGGGCCCCCGGATCGCCCGCGCCAGAGGCGTCACCAACAGCAGCGGGGACGTCGTCTTCACATGGACACCCGCATTCTCTACGCCACCGATCGTGACGCTCACGGTCGAGGCCCGGGCGGGGTTCCGGTCGGTCCGTCTCGCCACGAACACAGCCGGGTCGCCCACCGCCCACGTCGATGCCGCGCTGCCCGTCACGCTCCTCGCCGTCAGCCTCCTCGCCGCGGCAACAGCCGCATCCGGGCTGACCGTCCACGCGGTCGCCGTAGAGGCGGAACGCAGCCCGGACGCGGGTTCGGCGACGGCTCAGAGGTATACCAACAACGTGGTGAGTTCGATAGACAACCCGAGGGTCCCCCAGAGGAGGATGTCACCAACTGGCCGGACCGGACGTCCTGCTTCTTCACGCAGCACAGTCATGTGGACGGCAAGGGAAGCCGGCGCCGAAGCGGCCCAAAGCACTCCCGCAAACAGCAGCCCGTCCACGGCGAGTTGTCGCCACTCATGGATCCCGCTCTGCGACATTCGGGCCATCGTGGGCAGGCCGACTGCGGGCAGAAGCCCCACGGCTGTGCTGACCGCCACCCACCACCACCTTCTCCCGTGCCCTGCGAGTCGCCCGAACCAATGCCCCAGGGCCACAGTCGGCAGGATGTATGCGGCGGTCAGCAGCGCGCTCGCAGCCAACAGCACTGGCAGGCCGACCACCAGCGTGAGGGGGAGCAACGCGACGCCCGCCGGGAGACTGTCGAGCCTTCCGGTCCACGCCAGTGCCAACGCGGCAATGACCACACAAAGCACAGCCATCGAAACGGACGACGGCGCTGCCCCCTTGCGGTCGGCTTCACGTCTGCCCAACAGTCGCGCCATTTCGACCCCCGCTCCTGCCCGGCTCTGCCCGCGCAAGTCGCGCCACAAGCATCCGCGGGCATTTAGCCGCCACCCTAGGCCCATTACTGAACACGTTCAATGACGAATCAGGTGCGTGTGCCCGGCATCCGGTGGAGAACCCACCGATCAACTCCGCCCCATCGGACACGCCCTAATGCGCGATCGCCACGATCCGCCGAGTACCTCGGCTGATCCACCAACACAAAGGGAGAATGTCTGATGGTCAAGGGTTGCGGGTGCGGCACGCCACGCACAGCGGTCCGGTTGGACCCAGCCGAATGCAACGCGCTGGTGCAGTCGCCAGCCGGCCTACTCGCTGCGAGCACCGTAGTGGAGGGCGTGGCGCCGGGCACCGCGGTAGGCACCGAGCGGTCCATCGACGTGGACGTGACTGCCCCCGCAGCCGGGGCCTGCCCCGCCACGTGGACCGTCGGCGCCCGACTCACCCCCGTCACCGGGCAGGCGTCCGGATTCGTGGCGCTGGACTCGCCAGCCGCCGGCACCTACGTGGGTGACCCAGCTACGAACCTGGTGCTGCCTACATCAGGCACCTACGAGCTGGTTGCCGACATCCAAGGTTCGCAGTCCTGGGGGGCTGCGGTTGTCAACGCGATCATCGACGCCCGGATCTTCGACGTCACGGCAGGGGCCACAGTTCCACGGACGGATCGCCGCGTCATCCTGATCGGTTCGACGACGACAGGCGCCAACGGTATCCAGGCCAACGCCTCCTGCGGGGCCCTGTACACGGTCACAGGGCCCACCACCGTGCAGGTGCAAGGTTCCTGGCGCTGCGACGTAGGGGCGACGACGCAGCGCGGTTTGTGGATCCTCAACTTCCGCTTCAAGAAGGTGGCTGACTGATGGCCGGCACGGACGGCAGTTTCACACCCCGCCCGGTGTGGGCGCAGACGTCCGGGCAGCTCGCCCTGGGCGGCACGTTCGACACGTGGACGGCGGTCCCCGGCACGGACCTCACGCTCCCCGAGGCAGGCGTGTACCAGCTGGAGGCGGACGTCCAGGGCGGCGTCAGCGGCACCGGACCCATCACGAACGTCTACGTTCAGGCCCATCTGTTCGACGTGACCGCCGGAGTGGAAGTGCCGATGACGTCACGGGCCTGTTTCGTGTTCGCGGACACGTCCACGGAGGCCCGTGGCCTCACCATCCATGGCACCGCCACCTGCGGTGCCATGTACGAGGTGGCGGGCCCGACCGTGGTGCGGGTGGAGGCCATGAAACACATCGACACGGGGACCGTGGGCGGTGAGGTCGCGTTCTGTCTGAACTTCAGAACCAGAAAGGTTTCTGACGGGTGAGTGGCACGAGCGACGAACTACTGCGGTAACTGGTGCAACTGCGGCGTCATCGCGGCGTTCCAGGCTGAGGACTGCGGCGACCTCGCGCTGGAGCTGCGTGGAGCTTGACCCGTCGTAGAAGCCACGGGGAGCGGCGCTACCACCTGGCTATGCTGGGTGGTAGCGCTGCTGGTTTTGGGCCGGGCTGCCAACGCAAGTCTGTTGGAGGCCCAAGATGTCCTGCCCCCTGATCGCGAACGCGGACACGATCCGCGTTACCCGGGTTGACGGCTGTGGCCGCCCGGTCTGCGGCGACGACAACGGATTCGTGTTCGACTGCTTTGCTTCACTCGCAATGAATTCGAATGTCGATGATGGCGAGGATGTGGAATATAAAGCCGCAAATGGGAGGGTCTGCGGTTTCAAGCGTGGCTGCCCGAGCTTCAAGGGTTTCGACACCGAGCTGAACTTCTTCTCTGTCAGCCCCGAGTTCGTCGAGATCACCACCGGCAACCCGGTGGTCTACGGATTCGACGGCAAGCCCATCGGCTACGACGACTGCTCGGTTCAGTGCAACTCCGGCTTCGCACTGGAGCTGTGGGCCGAGGTCCTCGGTGCGGACGCGTGTGAGGCCACCGGTGCGGGCGAGGGGGCGTGGATCTACTTCCTCCTGCCGTGGGTCACGAACGGCATGCTCGGGGACCTGGAGGTCGGCAGCGAGGCCGCATCGCTCACGCTGACCGGTGCGACCCGTGCAGGCGGCGGCTGGGGCACCGGCCCGTACGACGTCATGCCGATCGACGCGGCTGGCACCGGCGGGCCTCTGCTCACCCCGCTTGGCTCGGCTTGTCATCGCAGGACGTTCATCACGTCTGTCGCTCCGCCGGAGCCGACGTGTGACTACGCCCCGGTTGCCGGCGGCCTCTGCTCGGTGTCCTGACCATGGGCGTACCAGACATTGTGGTCCCGGTGAGGGAAGGGGCCGTCAACGAGCAACTGCGCTACGCGCTGCGTTCGTGGGCGGCCCACCTTCCGCACGGCCGGGTGTGGCTTGTAGGGCACCGGCCGCAATGGGCGGCCGGTGCCGGGCACATCCCGACTCGCCAGACGGGCACGAAATACCAGAACACCACCGTGGCAGTGCGTGCAGCGTGCGAGCACCCCGACGTGGCCGGGCAGTTCCTGTTGTGCAACGACGACATGTTCGTCATGCACCCCATGGAGGAGATGCCGGTACTCCACCGCGGACCTGTGCGGACGGTGGAGTCGTACTACGCCGCCCGCGCCTCGGGGAAGTACCTGCGCGGCATGCGGGAGACCAGAAAGCTCCTGGAGAGCCTGGGACACCCCGACCCGGTGTCCTACGAGCTCCATGTACCCCTGCCTGCCGACAAAACCGGGATGCTGAAGGCCCTGGACACCGGGCGGCACCTGGACGTGGTGCACAAGCGGACGTTGTATGGCGTCCTCAACGGCCTTGGCGGCGAACGCATCCGGGACGTGAAGATCCTGCACCGGGCGCCGCGCGGCTACGGGCCGGAAAGCCCGTTCCTGTCGACCATGCCCGACTCCTTCGCCCACGGGCACGTCGGCCAGTTCATCCGGCGTGCCTTCCCCGAGCCGAGCCACTACGAGACACGGAGGCGGTGATGCCGCTTCAGGCAAGCCCCTGTGACCCGTGGCCGTTCCACCCCTGCTGCGATGTGTCCAAGTACGAGGCAGATGAGATCGAGCGGTGGACACGGGTCGCCTCGGAGATCTTGTGGCGGTTGTCAGGCATGCGCTGGGGTCCGTCGTGCCCGGTGACGATTCGGCCGTGCGGCAAGTCGTGCGTGGAGCAGTATGCGCCGTTCTGGACGGCCGGCGTGCCGCAGTCTGGCGGGCGCATCCCGTACATGGACGACGGGGGTGTGTGGCGTAACGCGGTGTGCGGGTGTCGGACCGACTGCTCGTGCACGGAGCTCTGCCAACTGAAACTGGATGGGCCGGTCTTCGACGTGCTGTCGGTGGTGGTCGACGGTGTGATCTTGCCGCCGGAGGCGTACCGCGTGGATGTGCCGAACATCCTCGTCCGCCTCGACGGAGACTGCTGGGACGCCTGTCAGCAGCTCGATGAGCCGCCGACGGAGCCTGGTACGGCCGCGGTGACGTACCGGACGGGGCTGCCGCTGGGTGAGGCGGCGATTGCGGCTGTTTCGGAGCTGGTGTGTCACTACCTGGCCGGTTGTGGCGGCGGCTCGTGTGGGTGTAACGCCACCGTCCGTAACGCGACGCGGATCTCGCGCCAGGGCGTGGATATCGAGAGGCCGGACCCGACGATCATGTACGAGTCCGGTCTCACGGGTCTCCCGATGGCCGATGCCTGGTTGATGGCGGTGAACCCGTACCGGCTCAAGTCTCAGAGCCGCGCCTACAGCCCGGATTACCGCCGACCGAGGACGCACCAGTGGCCGTGAAATCAGGCGACGTGCTTCCACTCCGCGCCACGCAGGATGTTCGCAACGTGCGAACGGCTGATTCCGTACTTATTCGCGAGGAAGGCTTGAGTGATCACGCGAGGGATGTACTCCTGCCGCATCTGCCTAATCTGCTCTGCGGACAAGACCGCTCGCCCCTGTCTCTCGCCACGAGCCTGCCGATCCGCCTCGACCATGTCCTGAACGTTGCGGTTCTGGTCGCCTCGGTACAGGTGGCGGATGTTGATGCAGCCCTCGTCCCCGCGGTGGCAGGTATGGAGGACGAGGAGGTCCCCGGGGTCACCGTTCGCGATGATCCACACCGCGCGAGCAGCCCAGATCACCATGCCGCCGGAGTCGGCCTTCGGTCGGCGACCGCTCGGAGTCGTCATGATGATGCATTCGTCGGTGGTCGCGGCAGCTGCAACTCGCAGTGTGGCTTGCAGCTCTCCGTTGCGGCGGTACGCAGTGCGTCCGTTGGGGTCCTGCCCGCTGTGGTTCCTGCTCCACGCGTAACACGGGTGGCACCACCTGGCGCCTTTACGGGGGCGGGTACATCGAGCGCCGTTGGCGAAAACGACCGGGCACGTAGCCTGGGCCATGTCGACTCCTGTTCAGTCGGCCACGCCCCCGGACGGTTGCAGCCGTCGCGGGGGTCTTGGTATGTCCCGAATTCTACGCGAAGGGGATACCAATGGCCCTGAGTCCACTGGCGATCCACGACCTGACGGAAGCTGTCCTCGGCTGCGTGTGCGTCGCTCTGGACCGCACCGCGGCCCAGGTCGACGGGCAGCCCGGCTGTCCGTCCTGCCGGGCGTGCGTGGTGCCCGGGCAAGTTGCGTGGGACTCCTGCGACGACCCGTGCGGCCAGGAGTCCACCGGCGGGCAGCTCACGGTGTCGGTGGCGCGGATCTTCCCGTCCACGGACGCCGACTTTCCGGCCGAGGCCCGCGTCGTGCAGGGAGTGCGTGGCTGTGCGCCGCCGACGGTCACCGGCCTGGAGCTGGTTGTCACGCTGCTGCGCTGCGCCCCGACGGTCACTGAGACCGGCTGTCCGCCCACCTGTGACGAGTTGTCGGCGGCGGCGCAGGTCCTCCACGTCGATATGACGAGCGTCTTCAACGCGCTGCTGTGCTGCCTGCCCGGCACCGAACAGCGGCCGCGCGGCCGACGGTTCGTGATGGGTGTTCAGCGGACGGTCGGGCCGGAAGGAGGTTGCGTTGGCCTGGAGCAGCGCGTCACCGTGGCGTTGCCGGGCTGCGGGCAGTGCCCTGACGACGAGGAGTCGCCGTGAGTGTTGAGGTGCGGATCGACACCGGCAAGATCTCCCGGCTGCTGCGGCTGCGCGGTGGCCGTACGGCTCGGAAGCTGGCCGAGAGGACGGAGAGGACGGCCAGGATCGCCGAACGCGAGGCGCTGGGCTCCATGGGCAGCTACGTGACCTGGAAGGTCACGGATGGGCCGAAGGGCCTCCAGGGCGTCATCGTCTGCGACCACCCCAAAGTGAGGCTGGTCCTCGACGGGACCCGGCCGCACATCATCCGCCCGCGCAGGGCGAAGGCGCTGCGGTTCGAGGTCGGTGGTCGCGTGGTGTACGCGGCCTACGTTCGGCACCCTGGCACGAAGCCCAACAACTTCTTGAAGCGCGCACTTCGGGAAGGCCGCTGATCGGGCTCCGGCCGTGCGGAGTTGATCCGGGAATCGACTGTGCCCCCTGCTGATGCTGTTCGGCAGGGGGCTCAGCTGAACTACCAGCCATGAACTGGCGCACCCGGGACTCACGGTAGTCGATGGCGACAGTGGGTCAGATGCTCCCGCAGCTCGACGAGCTGGACCTGCTCTACGCTTCCCCGTACGCCGCTGGTTTTGGGCCGGGCGAAACGCGCGGAGACAAGGGCACACCAGTGGCAACAAGGTCTTTTGCACTCAATACGGTCCCTCACGTGGCCGACATCGGCGGCTTCGAGCTCTACTTCGAACCCGAGGTCATGGGCGATGACTTCATGGATGCGTATCAGTCGCTGATCGACGCCCAGAAGTCGAGTGGCGTGAGCCTGGACGGCTTGTCTGGGGTCGACCCCGCCCAGCTCCGCCGGGTGTCCCGTGCGCTGCGTGACTTCCTCGCTCGCCTCATGCTGCCGGAGTCCGCCGAGCTGTTCACCCGCCTCGACGTCGTCGTGGACGGGAAACCCGTGGAGTCGTTCGCGGACGCAGCTGAGGCCGAGGCCTACGCGGCGGAGATCGCGAACGCCCGGGTTGTCGACGGGCTGCGCCTCCCGGACCGGGTCCTGGTCGAGCTGCTGGAGTGGGTTGTCGAGCTGTTCGGCGGTGGCGCGGGTCAGCGCCCTCCTACGTCGTCTGGCGGCTCTGCAGCAACATCGCCGCCGCGTGGGACTCGTGGTGTGGCCAACTCGCGCTCAGCGGGGTCGACATCCACGCGTGGCCGCTCAAGGTGATGCTCGCGGCTGCCGAGGCCGCGATGGACGCGGCGGCTGAGGACGACGCCGAGAGGCAGCGGAACCGGGCCAAGCTGTACGCCCCGCCCGGAGGCCGGCGCCGCACCCCGGGGGAGAGGCAGGTTCGTCCGCCCGGTGTGGGTCTCGACATGGACCGGGCGCAGTCGCTTGCCGCGCAGCTCGCGGCCGAAGACGCCAAGCTCACGGGAGGCCGCACCGGCTAGTCTGGACATCACGGCCGGGCTGCGCGCCCTGCCGTACGCCGTTGGTTATGGGCCAGGCAATCCTCTGCACATGCGTGAGGTTGCCTGGTGGCCGGCGATGACGAAGATTACGGGTCTGCCCGCATCACAGTGGTCCTCGATCCGGCAGGCGCGGTTGCTGATGCCCGCGATCTCGGTCTGCGTATCCAGCGGGCGCTGGACCGGGCCACGCGTACCGTCGGCAGCCAAATCCGCAGGAATATTCAGCGCGGCCTCGACGCCGCCTCGGTGTCGGTCCGGGTCGTTCCGGACCTCAGCCGTTTCGATGCGGCGCTCCTGACCGGACTGAGGTCGCTGGAGAGCATCAACATCCCGGTCGCTCCGGACCTGACGGGGTTTGTCGAGCGGATCCGCGCGCTCCTGGCGGGCGAGGAGTTCCAGGTCACTGTCGTGCCGGACCTGTCGGGGTTCGATGCGCGGCTGCGCACGCACAATATGCCGACTCTGTCGGTGCCGGTGAACCCGGACGTCAACAACTTCACCCGGGCGTTGCGGGGGCTGGCGTCAGTGGCCAGCGGTGTCGGCGGGTTGCTGGCGAGCGGCCTGAAGTTCGCGGCGATCGGCGGGGCAGCCTTGGCGGCTGCGGCCGGCGTCTCCTCGCTCCTGGTGTCGCTGGCACCGGCGGCCGGGATTATCGCGGCGGTCCCTGCCGCGATCGGCGGGGCGATCGTTGCGACGAGCGCCCTGAAGCTGGCCTTGTCTGGTGTCGGCGACGCGTTCGGTGCCGCGCTGGGCGATGACGCGGACAAGTTCACCAAGGCCCTCGAAGGGTTGTCGCCTGCCGCCCGAGCTGCGGCGCGGGAGGTCCGCGCCCTCAAGCCCTCTTTCGATCAGCTCAAGTCGACGGTCCAGGATGCGTTCTTCAAGCCGCTCCAGGGGCAGATCACCGCAGTCTCGAAGGCGCTGAGCGGGCCCTTGAAGACGGGCCTTGCTGCGGTCGCGGGGAACTTCGGGGCGGCCGCCAGTAAGGTGGCCGGCTTCTTCAAGTCGGCCGACGGCATCAAGTCGGTTACTCAGATCGTCACAGGGACGGACCAGGCCACGAAGGGCTTGGCAGCCGCGATCGCTCCTGTCATCGCCGGTCTGTCGCAGGTGGGCGGCGCCGTCGCGGAAGCGTTCGGCGGGCGGGCGGGAAGCGCCATCGCCAAGCTCGGGCAGGGGATCGGAGACTTCCTGTCGAGGGCGGCTGAGGGCGGGCAGGCCGTCGCCTGGGTGAACGGTGCTCTCGGCATCTTCCGGCAATTGGGTGCGCTCGTCCTCCAGGTCGGCGGGTTGATCGGCGACGTGTTCGGGGCGCTCGCCGCTGGCGGCGGCGGGTCGCTCGGCGCGCTGACACAGATCATCACCGCCGTACGGTCGGCGATCCAGCCGCTGCTGCCGCTGGTCACCCAGCTCGCCCAGCTGTTCTCGTCGGTCCTCGGTGGGGCGCTGACGACGGTCACCGCGGCTCTCGCCCCGGTGATCTCGGCGATCACGAGCACCCTGCTGCCCCTGATCCCGGGACTGACGGCAGCCTTCCAGGGCCTGTTCGCCGCCCTGGGGCCGGTAGCGGCCCAGCTGGGCCAGGCGCTCGGCGGCGCCCTGACCGCGGTGCTGCCGCTGATCGCGCAGCTCGTCCCGATCCTGACGAGCAGCATCGTCCCGGCCATTGCTCAATTGGTCGCTGCTGTAGGTCCGCTGGTGGCTCAGCTCGCGGGCAGCCTCGCCCCGGGCATCGCCCAACTCGCGCAATTGCTCGGGTCTGTGCTGGGGGCGGCCGTTCAGGTCGTGGTTCCGCTGCTTGGGCCACTCGTCGGCATCGTGACTGGGCTCCTCAGCGCGGTGACGCCGCTGATTCCGGTGCTGTCCCAGGTCGCGGAGGCGCTCGGTGCCGCGCTCGGTGACGCCGCGAAGGGCTTGGCGCCGCTGTTGGCGTCGATCGGTCAGGCAGCGACGACGGTCGTTGCCGCGCTGGCTCCGCTGGTCGGGCAGATCCTCGTGTCGCTCCTGCCGATCCTCCCGCCGATCGTCGACGCGTTCAACGCGCTCGTGGGCGCGCTGGTCCCCCTGTTGCCACCCGTCGCCGGCCTGGTCGCGGCGCTGGTCCCGCTCGTCTCGGCGATGGTTAGCCTGGCGGCGCCGATCCTTCAAATCGCCGCCGCGTTCGCGTCATGGCTGGTCATCAACGCCGTCGTCCCAGTCATCTCCGCCGTGGTGTCCGTGCTGACCGGCCTGGTCTCCAGCCTGACCTCAGCAGTGAACTTCGTCGTCGCTCTGCCGTCGGTGATCGTCGGGGCTCTCACCTCGTTCGGCTCGATGATCGCCACGCTCTTCGTGTCGGCGTGGCAGGGCGCCGTCGCCGCCGTGTCGGCGGGGATCACTGCCGTGATCGGGTTCTTCACCGGACTCCCCGGCATGATCATGTCCGCGCTGGCCGCGCTCCCTGGCCTGCTCGTCACTCTCTTCGTGAACGCGGTAGCGGGCCTCGGTATCGCCGTACTGACCGCCCTGGCCGGGGTGATCTTCATCTTCACCGAACTACCCGGACGAGTGGTCTCCGCGCTCGCCTCGCTCGGTACGGCGATCATGGGCGTTCTGTCGTCCGCATTTACCTCGGCCGTGTCAGCCGTCACCGGCTTCGTGGCCTCGGCAGTCGCGTTCTTCGCCGAACTGCCAGGCCGGATCGGCGTGGCACTAGCGGCACTTCCAGGCCGGATCGCAGCCACGTTCAGGAGCGCGGGGACCTCCGCGCTGTCGACGGCCCAGTCGCTGGGTGCGTCCGTCGTGACGTTCTTCGCCGGGCTGCCGGGACGTATCGGATCGGCGTTGTCGTCACTGGGGTCGCGTATCGCGGGCGCTTTTCGCAGCGCTCTGGGGTCGGCGCGGTCTGCGGTGAGTTCGCTGATCTCCAGCATCGTCAGCCTGTTTTCTTCTCTGCCGGGCAGGATCGTTGCCTCGCTCGGCGACATCGGCTCGCAAATCGTCGGCAAGATCAAGGGCGGCCTTCCCAGCTCCGTGAGGTCACTGCTGCCATTTGCCAACGGCGGGATCGTCACCTCAGCCACGCCCGCGTTGGTTGGCGAGGCCGGACCCGAGGTCATCATTCCGCTCACGCGCCCCCAGCGGGCACGGCAGCTTGCGGAGCAGTCCGGACTCCTCGACATCCTCGGAGCCGGCAAGGCCTCCGGGGGCAGGGCGGCGAACAGCCCGCGCACGGCGTCGATCACGAACACCTTCCACATCACCGAGGCCGGCGACGCGCACGCCACAGCCCACCGGGTGATCAACCGAATGGCACTGGCGGCGGGGATCTGATGGCACTTGAGTGGTGGCTCCAGTTCGGAGATACGGAGATCGCGAACTCCGCCCGCCTGGCTGCCTACCTCCTGTCGGTCGGGAGCCCGCTCGACAGCGTCACAGCGTGCGGTTGCGGGACATTCGACGCCCTACTGGTGGGAGATGACCCGTACACCACACCCGAGGCGGATGGCGCCCCGTGGTATGACCCGGACGTGCCCGAGTCCGCCGACTTCGCTGGCCTCCTGGTCCTTTCCGTCGACGGGCTCGACGACCACCCGGTTCAACGGACCGTGACCCGGTCGGCAGCAGGCAGTGCCGCCCTGGGGCCGGCCCGCATCCTGCCGCGCACTATCACCGTCACTGCGGTACTCCTCGGCGCCACGTGCTGCGCCGTTAACTACGGGCTGAGGTGGCTCGCGCAGGCTCTTGCAGGGTGCACAGGTGCAGGCTGTGGAGGGGACTGCCTGTCGCTGTTCAACTGCTGCCCGGCCGAGTTCGAGGAGCCGGAAGTTTTCGCCGCCCGGCACCGCAGGACCTTTCGCCGTGTTGCCCTGGTCGAGGGGCCGCGCGTCGTAGCCCGCACTGGCAACAGCTGTACGGGCTCAGGTGGCTGCTCGGCTGGCGCGGACGTCCTCACCGTGGAATTCGTGCTCACCGCGGCCACACCGTGGGCGTGGGGCGACCCGGTGCCCGTGCTCGACGTCCAGATCCCGACCGACGACGGGACCGAGTGCATCACCTGGTGCGTGCACCGCAGTATCGACGACCCGTATGACCCGGTGTGCATCGAGCTGGGCGACACTTGCCCACCCGGCTCCGTGTCGGTGGAGCTCACGGACGCCGCGTGTGATCTGGCGTGGCCGGACCGCGACTCGCTCGACCTGCCGTGTGACGCCACATGTCGCCTGGCGGCATGCCCCAACATGGACGCGCTGTGCAGCGACCCGACATGCCGAACCGTGACCCCGCCGGTGGCGCCTCCACCCGAGACGTGCTTCTGCAGCGCGCTCGCGGTCAACACCGCTGCGTACGAACTCGACCTGAGTACATGGCCCGGGTGGTTCGGCGCAGCCCCGCTCATCACCGTGGAGGCGGGCAGCAAAGACCTGCGGCGCGTCACGGTGACGTTCTATGAGCGCCGTGAGGAACACGACGGCATGTCCTGCGAGGACGTTGCCGAAGCAGAGCGGTGCAACCCGCACAGCGTCTTTGAGATTGCGTATGTCCCCGCGGGGGGCGCCGTGATCCTGGACGGGCAGGTGGAACGCGCATCGGTGGAGTGCGCCGGAACGTGCGAGAGCTCGTCAGACGCCCACGGCCGCAACGGGGGACCACTCCAGTTCCCGCTGTTGGACTGCTCGAACTACTGCGTTCTCATCGAGGCCGACGCGATTTTCATGCCGGCCGACGACGCCACGATCTCGATCGCCCTCTCCGGCCGCGAGTATTGACCGCCCGTCCGTATCGGGTGGGCGGGCTACGCTGACGACGCCGCTGGTTCTGGGCCGGGCGCACCTTGACACGAGGAGTGCGCCCCTATGCCAGTGGGCTGCGGATCGCATACCGCTCGCATCATCGACCGCGACGGCGCCGTCGTCGCTAACGCTGACGTCCTGCTCTCCGTGGAGTGGGCCCGAGTGCTCGACGACATCTCGACAGCCAAGATCCTTGTGCAGCCGGACGGGGACTGCTGCGCTCAGCTCGCGCGAGTCCGCTCATGGCGGCACCGGCTCGCCATCTACCGCGACGGTCAGCCCTGTTGGGAGGGGCCGATCCTCTCGCCAGAGTGGAACGCAGACGGCACGGTGGAGATCCAGGCTGCGGACATCCTGGCGTGGCTCGACAGGCGGGTTCCGCACGCCAGCATCCGGTTCACCGGTGAGGAGCTGGCGAAGATCGCGCTGTGGCTGATCGAGGACGGGTTCGCCCCGGACGACCCCGGACACAGTGTCGAGGTCATTGCCCCGACCCGTATCCGTGGTGATCGCGAGTACGAGAAGGATGTCGGCCAGACCGGCGACCACTTGAGGGACTTGGCCGAGACGGGGCTCGACTACACCGCGGTTGGCTCGCGGATCCTGCTCATGCCCGAGGAGTATTGCGGCCGCGTCGGATCGCTGACTGACGCGGACTTCCCCGATGGCCTGGTCATCGTCGAGGACGGTCTCGCGCTGGCTACCCGCTGGGTGATCCACGGCAAGGACGACGTGAAGGGCGAGGCAGGCGGCATCCACCCGTACTACGGGCTGCTGGAGCGCTCCGTCGAGGAGACCTCAGTGCTGGACGGGGCGTCCGCGACCCTGGCCGCCCGGTCCCGTCTGCGGGCGAGTTCCCCGGCCCCGGTGTTCATCGACTCCCAGCAGACAACCCTTTCGCCCGAAGCAGCGATCGACATCCCTTCCCTGGTGCCTGGCTGGTGCGTGGACGTCACCACCACGGCGACGTGCCGGAACATCTCGCAGAGTCTGAAGATCGTCGGGATGAAGGTTGTTGGAGACGCCGACGGCGAGCGCGTCACTGTGCAGCTCACACCGGCAGGAGCCTGACATGGCGCTCCGCGGGTCCTCGGCGAGGCGGTCGGTCGACAGCCCTCTGACCGGTGTGCTGCGTGACCTGGACCGGCGTACCCGGTCGGTTGAGAACCAGAGGCCGCGTCCTGGTCCGGTAGGGCCCCAAGGGAAGGAGGGGCGTCCGGGTCCGCCGGGTCCGGCAGGTCCGGCAGGCCGAGCTCCGGTTGCTGCGGTAGTCACTACAGGGCAGGACGGCCGTGCGACCTGGGCATACGCGACACCGCTTGATGCGGCACCGGTTGTCGGTGCGCTTCCCGTTGATGCGGCTCCCGACGGGGTGTCGACGCTCACTGTCGTGCTCGAGGGAGCGACGCCGACGCAGGTGACGGTGCGAGTGTGGCGCACCCAGGCAATCCTCGGCCTCGGCCTCCTGCCTGCCGTGCCGGCCGGGGCAGGCATCGCTGTCCACCTGACGGCAACGCCGCAGCCGACGAAGCGGAGCTAACCTCGTAAGGCCGCTGGTTCTGGGCCGGGCGCACTACGTAGTTGTGGGGTGAGTCCGACGGCCGCAGTATGCGCGTGCGGGGAGTACTTCGTCGTGAACGACGAGGGCGAATTGTGTCTGGTCCCGGGCACCATGGGGCTGCGTGACATCGTCACGTTCGGCTCACCGGGCACCTATCAGTTCGAGAAAGCCGACTATCCGTGGCTGGCCCGCGTGCGGGTCCAGGCGCAGGGGGCGGGTGGTGGTTCGGGAGGCGCCGACTCCGATCCGGGGGAGGCGATTTTCCGTCCCGGCGGTGCGGGCGGCGGCTGGTCCAGTTCGCTGATCGATGTCGCGCTGCTGGGCGCTGTCGAGACCATCGTGGTCGGAGCGGGCGGCGCTGGCGGTACTGGAAACCAGCCCGGTGTCGCGGGCGGCAACTCCTCCTTCGGCGGCCTCGTGGTGGGCACCGGTGGTGACGGCGGGACCGCGAGCATGACGACAGGCACCGGCATGACGACCGCCAGCGGCATCCCTGGACCTTTCGGCGGGTCTGGGCAACTCGCCCAAGGCGGCGGTCCGGGAGAAGGGGCGCTCCGCCTGAGCGGTACGTCCGGTCTCGCGGGAATGGGAGGCGCGTCGCACCTCGGCCATGGCGGCTACGGGCGCGCGACCAACGGCCCGGGAACCACGTCGCGCGGGTGGGGCGGTGGGGCAGGCGGCAGCGTGTCCATCAACGGATCGGCCCAGGACGGATCGGACGGCGGCGGCGGGCTGGTCGTTATCGAGCTCTACGGCTGACACCTGTCCGGACAGTGTCCAAGCAGGTCAGCCCCCGGGCTGATCGTGGGTGTCCGGCGGCTGTCCGCCGGTCTCCGTGGCTTGTCCGGACACGTCCGGACACGTCCGGACACGGGTCCCCTGCTCTAGACTCCCGGTTGTTGCTGGTTTTGGGCCGGGCGAAGAACTCCGACATGCGGAGATGGTTCTCTTGGCCCGATGTGGATGCGGCAGCTCCGGGTGCACCTGCACCGTCGCGGCTGGCGCCGGTGTCACAGTCGAGGGCAACGGTAGTGCGGCCAACCCCTACGTCGTCAGCGCGGCGGCGGCCGAGGTGCCGTGTGACGACGTTCGGTCGTGCATCTCGGCCGGCCCCGGAGTGGCCTACGACCCTGCGACCGGGGTCATCAGTACGACGGCTGCCCCGGTCTCGTGTGACGACGTTCGGTCGTGCATCTCGGCCGGCCCCGGCACGGCCTACGACCCTGCGACCGGCGTCGTCAGCGCGCACCTGTCGACCGACGCGGGCAACAACCTGGTCGTCGGAGCTGACGACGGCCTGTACGTCCCCGCAGCCACTGGCGGAGCGGTAACCGCCGGCTGCGGCCTGACCGGCGACGGGTCGGCCGGCGCCCCACTGGCCGTCGCGACGGGAACGTGGCCTTACCCGTGCGCCCCGGACACCAGCGGCGGCGTGGTCGTGTGCGGCACCGACGGCGTACTCCGGGGCGAGCCCCGCGGACAGACCTCGTTCAGGTCGTTCTTCGAAGAGCGCAATTACAACAACGTGACGGTGCCGCCAGGGTTCGACGAGCCCGGCGCCACGTTCAGCACAGACGTGACGAACCCCGACCTGTGTCGCCCCGCGCTGCTCATCGTGTGGCGCGAGACGGACGTGGACTTCAACCTCCCAGCCGGCGCCGGAGCCGGATACGGCCAGGACACCGACGAGATGTTTTACATCCGGAACTCCGGGTCCTCGGTGAACACGGACGTCCACGTGCAGACCACGAAGACGTTCCACAACGCCAGCCTCCTGGGCCCCGGCGCGACCGTGGCCATTCCCCTCGATGTGACGTTCGACCGCGGGACGGGCGGCGCTACGTACAACCGCATCCAGGTCAACATCCGCGTGCTGATGATCAGCCTCTAAGGAGTCCCATGCCTGAAACCGAACTGGGTGGCGACCTCCCGGTCGTGGAGCCCGTGACGTACTGGGTGCTGTACGACGACGGTTCCAGTGGTCGTATCGAATCGACGACCGGCGAGCCGACCCTGACGAGTCCGGGCCACCTCGTCACCGAGGCCGAGTACCAGGCCCGGATCAACGAGCTGAACGCAGCCAACGAGGCACACATCGCCGCCATCCAGGCCGAGGAAGACGAACGCAAGCGCGAGGACTACGACGCGCTGATCGCAGCCGGCGTGCCTGACGTGACCGCCCGGAGGCTGTCCGGGTACGAGGGCCCTGCTCCAGCAGAGGCGCGTGCGTGATGGCCACCCCACTGACAGCCGATGAGCTGTTGCAGGCGCTGCGTGCCGAGGGCGTGACGGTGGTGCAAGTCGGGGACTGGCGCACCCACAACCGCAACCACAAGGGCCCCTGGGGGCCGGTCTACGGATCGATCGTCCACCACACGGTGACGTCCGGGACCGCGGCTACCGTCGAGATCGTCCGGGCCGGATACGAGGACCTTCCAGGCCCGTTGTGCGACGGGATGATCGCCAAGGACGGCCGGGTGCACCTGGTCGGCTACGGCCGCACCAACCACGCGGGCGGGGGCTGCCCCCACGTCTTGGACCAGGTGATCGACGAGTCCTACGGCGTCCGGCCCTCCCCGCCCACTTTGGGCAACGTCGACGGTGTCGACGGCAACCGGCATTTCTACGGCTGGGAGTGCGAGAACCTCGGCGACGGCGACGACCCTTGGCCCGCTGTCCAGTACGACGCGATCGTGCGCACCCAGGCCGCCATGATCCGCGCCCACCGCGCGAAGGGCGACGAGTGGGGCGTGGAGGGCAAGTCGGCCATCGGCCACAGGGAGTGGTCGAGGGACAAGGTCGACCCGATCGGTTTCACCATGCCCGGACTCCGCGAGGACGTCGCGGAGCGGTTGACGCACCCAGCGAGCTGGGACCCGACACAGGAGGACGACATGCCCACGCGAGTAAACCCCGTAGTGACGAAGGCAGTGGGACGACCGGCCGACGAGTGGCTGCCCGTGCCGCTGGCCGGCCCGCTCGTCACAGGTCCCGCGGACTACTCCGGCACGGTGACTCTGCGCTTGGCTGGGGTCGGCGTCGAGGTGACGGTGCAGATCCGTTTCTACGAGACCAAGGGCGACAAGCGCACCAAAGCCGGCCAGATCATCGAACGCCAGGGGACAGTCGGGGACACCTTCGTGGACGTCACCAACGGGGGCGGGCATGTCGACGAGGGGGCATCCCTCGGCGTCGAGTACGCGGTCTTCGGCGACGCGGCCACACACGACCTGGTGTCCGGCCAGGCGCAGATCCTCTACTGGAAGTGACCTTCGACCCATGAACGACAAATCGGTTCAGCTCGTGTATCAGATCGCGGTCGTCGCGATTTCGGTAGCCGGATACGTCGCCCTGGCTATCGCGGGGGAGGTCACCGCGGAGTACGTCGCACTGATCGGTCCGGTGCTCGGGGCTGCTGCTCTGATGACACGTCTCGGGAAGCAGGACCAGGTCCTCGGCGAGATCCACGAGAACACCAACGGGGTGCTGAAGCAGAAGATCCGGGACGCGGTCACCGAGGCACTCAACGACCGCGCCGGCAACTGACCAGCACCGGACACGCCGCACCGGCCGCGGCCTCATGACGGATCACCCGCCCCCACGGCTCCGGGGGCGGGCGATCTCGCTCGCAGGTGCCAATCGTCGGCCAGGATGATTGCATGGAAACATCGGTGTGGGTGGGGGCGGCATTCGGCCTGGTGGGTACCGGAGTCGGAGGGGCACTTTCTATCTGGTCCGCCGTCGCGGCTCAACGGCAGCAGGCAGCTCATGCACGTGAGGAACGGCGCCAGGTGCGTGCGTCAGTGGCTGTGGAGGCAGCTCTTACTGAGCTGTTCGAGATTCAGCGCGACGCTCGCCGGGCCGGCCCTGACAGCGAGACGCGCAGCCAGCAGCTTCATGAGCGTGTGCTGAACATACAAGTCTTGATGCAGCGTGTTCCAGACGCCGCCCTTCGCGACCGGGTTCGGGAGGCTACCTTCTTCATGCCGTTCTCACCTGTTGGCGATACGCGAACCTGGGAAGACCGACGGGTCGACAGGATGTATCTCTGCGCCGACGCCATCGCCGCCCTTGGCGCCTACCTTCGCGTCGAATCGATGCCTGCGCGTGTGGGGAGAGTTGACGCGATTCGTGCCCTTTGGCCGTTCCCTGACATGGGCTCGGATAGGGATACGCTTTTCTGGGAGGCAGAAGACGAGGGGACGTGAGTCGTGGACACGCCGGGTGATCTTTTGTTCGGCGTGGTCATTCCGGTCTGGATGTCCTTGCCCGAGCCTGGTCGGGTCCGGTGTCGGAGGCCGTCGATATCGTGACAGCGTCCTTTGCATCCATCGCTTCTGCGCTGCTTGGGCAGACGGTGCCCCGCTGGCGTGGAACCCAGGCGGGGCGCTGTCGACTGGTGGGCACGCAGTCCCACCCCGGACGTTTTGCTACTTCGGCCCTGGAATGCGATAGGCGGCTACTGGCCGCGAGTCACGAGCCCTCGGGGTGTCGGACGACGCGCTTGAGCTCCATCTCGACCTCATAGCGACTTTGCCCGGTCGCTTCAGCGTGGGCGGTGATCGCTGCCTGTACGCGGGCCGCTGTCTCCACCGTCAGCCGGTGCTCCTGCTGCTCGGCCCAGGCCGCCTTTTCCAGCTCGACCAGTTCGTCACTCAGTTCGATTGCCACGGGGTGGGATCGTACCGGTCAGGCCCGTGTGCCTGGCTGCGGCACACCCTGGCCATCCGAGTGGCAGAGTCTCGACGGACAGAGTGTCCGGCCGCTGGCTACACGGCCGGGTAGAGATCGCCGGTACGGGTGACATCGGCCCACTGGAGCAGGAGGCGCCCGTACTCCGCGGCGCGGTGCTCCTGGTCGTGCTCCTCGTCTATCAGTTGGCGGATCCGGGCGTTGATCCTTGCAGCAGCAGGTCGCAGCAGGTCGTGACACCGGGAGCGGGATGGCATGGCACAACGGTAAGGGCAGCGTGTGACAGACAGTTCCCGGCGATTGCGCGCAACCGACAACAGCTCTGGTGCGGTGGCAATCTGCCGCAATCTCAGCGTGGCTGATCGCCATTCGGCGCATCCTGGTCGTCGGTACACCCCGGAGACTGACGGAGGCAGAGATGACACTGCGGTTCATTGGCACGACGAGCGACGGAGGAGACTGCCCGACCCTTTACGAGGTCGAGGGGACCAGCGACGTGCTGGTGCAGGGGGACAGGGTTGCCGACCCGGAGCATCTCGCGATGCTGCGTGACGTGAAGGAGTCGGAGACATTCGTCGTCGTGCCGCGTGACCTGCTCACCCGATTCGCTCCCACTGTGAAGTCCGCGCCGGAGGTCATTCCCTTCGCCGAGGCGTCCCACCTGTTTCGGGAGTTCAAGCACACGGCTTGGCGGCTGGAGACACGGAGGGGATACGGCTCCGACCGCAACAGCACTAAGTGGCAGCGCTGGTTGGACGGCCAGGACGTCGCCGCCGAGGCGTTCGATGAATGGCGGCTCAACGTCCAGACGGCGACGGAAGAGGGGCGGCGATTCGAGCGAGTCCGGCTGGTCGATGACCCTCCGACTGAGGGGCAGCGGTTCCTGCTGACTACGGCACCGAGCAACGTTGCGGCCGGGGAAGACATCCGGAACCTGCAGCGTGCTGATGCGGTTCGGTTGGGCCTGCCGGATTGGGACTTCTGGCTGTTCGACTCCCGCGTCCTGATGCGGTTCGTCTTTGATGGGGACGACACGACCGTGGGGGTCGTGATTTCCGAGGACCCGACAGAAGTGCTCGCGGCCTGCCAGGCGCGCGATAAGGCATGGCATCACGCAATCCGTACCGTCGACTTCGCCGGGGCGGTACGTTCCACAGTGTGAGCACGGACTTTCAATCTGCTCGGATCAACCTCGGTGTGCGACTCCGTGAGCTGCGTACCGAGGCTGGTCTCGACGGCAAGGGAATCGCTGCCGTGCTTGGGTGGCAGCGCTCCAAGGTGTCGCGCCTGGAGAACGGCAAGCAGACTCCATCCGCCGCGGACATTGCGGCATGGGCTCAGGCGGCGGGCCGCGAGGACCTCACAGGGGAACTGAAAGGCCGTCTGGCAGGGCTGGAGACGCAATACCGTTCGTGGCGACGGCAGCTCGCCGGCGGCCACCGGGCCCGGCAAGAGCTGGGTGTGACAGAGAGCGCGGCCACCGAGACGATCCGGGGTCTGGAGGTCTCCCGTCTTCCTGGGGTGTTCCAGACGGCAGATTATGCCCGCCATGTTTTCGAGGCGAACTCTGCGTTCCGGCAAATCCCCCGGGACATCGAGGATGCCGTGAGGGCCCGCATACGGCGTCAGGAAGACTTGTACAAGCCGGGCCGGCGGTTCCGGTTCCTGGTGTGGGAGGCGGCGCTCTACGTGCTTACCTGCCCGCGAGAGGTGATGGTCGGCCAGTTGGAGCGGCTTGTGGGCTTGATTGGTCTGGACACCGTCGAGCTGGGCATCGTCCCGTTCGGCGCGCAGTTGCGCCGCCCGCCCACACACGGGTTCTGGATCTACGACCGGCGGCTCGTCGTCGTTGAGACGATCAACGTGGAGCTGTGGCTGGACGACGAGGAGAACATCGCCCTGTACGAGCGGGCATGGGCATGGATGGAAGAAGCGGCGGTCTACGGACAGCAGGCCCGCCGTCTGATCGGTCGGGCGAGGGCCTCGTTGGACCTCTCGTAGCAACGGGCCTCAATCGGTGAGAGGCCGTCTGCAATCTCGCGCAATCGGCGAGCGCGACTGCAATGCCTCTCCATACCGTGCAGGTCATGGCCCCACGGACACGCAATTCGGGCACTAGGTGGCTTGCCTCATTTGCCCCGGATCCCGTACGTGCACAACGACGTTGGGCGGGCGATGAGCTTGCCCCGATTCCTGTTGGCCGCTGCTGGTTGGCCGCTGAGGCCAACCTGCTGCGGTCGGTGGAGGCGATGCAGCGGGTCGGCTCCCGCCGGCTTGGCCCGGTCCTCGTCCACCCGGCGGCTGACCTTGCCTGGTGGCTGGTCCCGCTCGGCGCGGACGTGGAGTTGGCCGACATGCGGGCCATCACCGTGCGGACTGCGCCCTGGCAACTGCTCTGCCCACCGGCGGACTGCTACATGAACGGCCTGGGGTGGCTGGAGAAGCCGGACGGTTCCGGCGCTTTGACCGATCCGGTGGTCCTTGGTGCGGCGTTCGGACCGGGCGGCCCGATGCGCCTTCCTGTCTCGGCTTTCGCATGACGACGCTCGAGTCTTCGGACGTGGACCTGCCGGATGTGGAGTCCCTGTCCACGCATCAGCAGCGCGGGGTGCATTGCGTGTTCTGCGGGGCCAGTCTTCGTGTCGGTGCCCTTCGTGACCTCGGGGAGCGCGTGCGCGAGGTGTGCGGGCACCGCGTCCGCTGGTTCCCCCGGTCCTGTCTCACCTGCCCGAAGAAGGGAAAGCCGTGACCACCCTGACCACTGGAGCCGAACGGCGCCTTGCCGTTGAGCACTGGCTGTTATCGACGGTGCCGGATCGGCAGCGCGTGCGCGAGGAGTGGCGCGAGCGCCGCTTCGCGATGCTGCCTTGTGGGGCGCTGTTCGCGGCCGTGCGGATGTCGTCCGCCGTTGTCCAGGCCGCGGCTGGGAGCGAGGACCAGGGGGACCTGGATCGGTACCTCGCGGACGTACTGATGAACGGCCCCGTGATCTGTGATCGGTACGCAGCCCTGTATTACGCACTGGTCCCGGCCAGCGCGGCACTGCGATGGGATGTTCCGGACACCTTGTGCCTGGGGAAGGGGTCGGAGCTGGGCGTGCCGCGCCCTGGTGTGGCCGCTGCCCACGAGACGCGGGTGTACTGGTCCGTGCAGATGGATTCCGCCGGTGAGCTGTGCTCTCCTGCGGCCGTGTCTCAGGCCGTGACGGTGGGCCGGTACCGGTCGGTGTCCCATGGATAGGGCGGCGATCCGGCAGGACTGCGCCGAGGCTGACTCTGCGGCGATCAGCGCCTTGGCCGATGGGGTAGACGTGCCTCTTGCCCAGTTGGAGCGGCTGCGGAACGCCCTGGCCAGCCACGTGCGGGGGTTGATGGACGTGGTCCGGGGGGAGTTCGCCGATGCTCCTCCTGGGCCGCTGAACGACGTCGTCACCAAGGCATACGGCCTCGGGGGGAAAGTCCTGTCCCAGCCGGTCAAGGACAGCGTGGTGGACCTGCTGACCCTGCCCCCGGTGGCCCGGCTGCTGCTGTTGATGGCCGAGGATCCGGAGGCCTTCGGCTCCTTGTCGGGGGTGTCTGCCCCGGTCGCTAGTGGACGGAGGGCTGGCCGATGCTGTGTGACTACTGCCAGAGGCCGGTGACGCTCGGGCAGGCCAAAGAGGTGCCGATCTTCGGGGCGTCCGGCTCGGGTGGGTTAGTCCTGGTGCACAAGGTGGCGTGCCCAGGCAAACCGCCGCCGCACCAGACCTACCCGGAGTCGCGGCGATGCTGACTGGTCCCGGCGCCGCGGTGGAGAAGACGGACCGAGGCGAAGATGAAGTCAGAGCCGAGCGGGCACGCCGTCGAGCGCTCATCACCGCAGCAATCGTGCTCGCGCTCGTCTACGCGTCGGTCGTGTTCGCTGCCATGCACCGCCCCGATCTGACAGGTCAGCTCGGGGCGGGCGCAGCGTCCTCGGCGCCGGGGACCTGGAGCACGCGGAGCATGTCGGCGGTCACGACGCGGAAGAGACGCCCGGCGCGGACGACTCGGCACGGGAAGTCGCCAGCCCGGGCGAGCTGGTAGGCGGTCGTGCGTCCGATCCCGAAGGCGCGCCCGGCCGTTTCGAGGTCGGTCGTCGGAGGGAGGTCGAGGAGTTCCCTCGTCGTCATTTCCGAGCGATCAGCGACAGCCGTTTGAGTCATTTCGGCTCAGCTCCTGGCGTGTGTAGCACATATCTGGGTCGTCTTTGCGCACTGTACGACATGGGTTGTTACAGCACAACATCGTGTGTACTTTGGGTCAGCATGGAGCAACCGGATTGGTCGGCGCGTGTCAGCAGGACCATTGCGCAGGAGGTGCGCCGTCACCGCCAGGCTCAGGGGATGAGCGCGCAGCAGCTCGCGGACGCCTGTGACCGGCTGGGTGCGAACCTGCCCCGGACGGTGATCTCCAACATTGAGAACGGCAGGCGCGGCAACGTCACCGTTGCCGAGGTCAGCGTTCTCGCGGAGGCGCTGCAGGTGGCGCCGACGGCACTCGTGTTCCCTGTCGGCTACGCCGATGCGGCCGAGCACCTCCCCGGCCGCATGGTCTCGCCTCTGGAAGCTGCGGACTGGTGGAACGGCGAGCCCGTTTCCAGCGAGTGGGCGCTGACCCTCCTGCGGAAGCACCGGAGCCTGGAGACCCAGATCCGCCGCCTTTATAAGGGGATCTGGGAACAGGCGATCTCGGACTACCGGTGGCAGGGCGAGCCCGGCGGGCCGGAGGCTGGGGCGGCCCGCGAGGTCGCCGACGAACTGACCCAGGAGCTCCACGAGCTCCGCGACGAGATTGTCCGGCGGGGCTTGACCCTCCCGCCGCTCACCGGACTGGACCGGCAGGCCTAGAGCCCAGGCCGGGACTGCCCGTACCCGCGGGCGCGCTGCGCCCTGTCACGTCACGACGGAGGGGAATTCGTCATGCCCGGAGCACGGCGTGCTGGCGGTATCAACAAGAGATGTGAGTGCCGAGGGGAGGACGGGAAACGCCTCGGCTCGAAGTGCCCGAAGCTGTCCAAGCGGAACCACGGGAACCACGAGCTGCATCAGGAGTTGCCGCCTGGAGACAAGGCGGCTCGTCGCCGGTTCCGGCGCACCGGGTACGCCACGGTGGGGGATGCGGAGACTGACCTGGGCCGCGTGCGCGCCATCCTGGATCTGGCGGGTGACGACGAGGACGCCGCCCGCAGGGTCAGCGACCTGCTGATGGCGGTCATGCGGGACCGGGAGCCCATCCCGAGCACGGAGGACGTGAAGCGGCGCCTGGCCGGCGGTGTGCCGATGGACCAGTCCATGACCGTGGGGGAGTGGCTCCAGACCTGGGTCGACTCGAAGAAGACCAAGAGAACGACGACCTCTGGGTACCGCTCCCACATCCGCGTCCACTTGCTACCAGGGCTGGGGCACTACCGGCTGGACCGGCTCAACGTCGCCCACTGCCAGGCGTTCTTCGACTCGATCGACGAGCGGAACGAGTCCATCGCCGCCGAGAACGCGGCGCGACGAGAGCAGGAGCGACGAGCGAAGTGGGGGAAGTCGTCGAGGCCCCCGGCTGCGGAGTCCGCGCGTCTCGCGGTTGAGCGGGAGAATCTGGCGGCGATGCCGCCCTACCGGCTCATCACGGGGCCGGCGACGAAGCAGCGCATCAGGGCGACGCTGCGCATGGCGCTCAATGCGGCAATCCGGCGGCAGCACATCACGTTCAATGCCGCTCAGTGGGTGGAGCTGGCGAGCGGCAAGCGGCCGAAGGCCGTCCTGTGGGTGGACCGCCACGTGGAGCACTGGCAGAAGACCGGTGAGCGGCCGAGTGCGGTCATGGTGTGGACGCCGACCCAGATCGGGCGATTCCTGGACGTCGCCGAGGAGTCGAGGCTTTACGCGTTCTACCACCTGATCGCTTTCCGGGGGCTGCGCCGTGGTGAGGGGGTGGGGCACGACTCGGTGAACACGGACCTGGAGAACGGTGCCATCACCATTGCGGCGGAGCTGGTGGTCGACAACTGGGAGGTCTTCGAGGACACGCCGAAGACGGACGGGTCGGCAGCGACGATCGCGCTGGACTCGCTGAACGTGGCCGTGCTGCGGGAGCACCGCGTCCGTAAGGCCCGGGAGAGGGAGGAGTGGAACGAGCGGGCGGCACTGGAGCGGGCGCAGGGTCTGGACACCGCGGACTGGGTGGAGACAGGGAAGGAGTTCGTGGACATCGACGGGTCGTGGCTGCACCCGGAAAAGGTGTCCGAGGAGTTCCGGCGGATCTATCGGCGGGCCGGTCTGCCCCCGATCAACCTGCGGGACCTGCGCCACTGCGCGGCCACCCTCATCCACGGTGGTGGTGGCGACATGCACGCGGTGAAGGAGACGTTGCGGCATTCAACGATTCAGCTCGCTTCGGACACCTACACGTCGTTGCTGAAAGAGGTCGACCAGGAGATCGCGGAGCGGGCGGCCGGCCTGGTTCCGAGGGCCCGGAGGGGCGACGTTGCACCCGTGGCCGAGTAGCTTCGAAGGTGTCGCGACGGCGGTGCGTTTCCGCAGGTGGCGGCAGGGTTCTGCTCGGCCATTGCTCGGCCGAACGGCACGTAACGAGCCGACACGGGGCGACACGAGCTGACACGAGGGGGAGTGTGCTCAGATTGGAACGGTGCACTGACCAGCACGTCTTGCACTGCACAGCACGAGGCGACACGAGGGGGAGGCCCCTGACAGGGGACTCATAATCCGTCGGCCGTGGGTTCGAGTCCCACCCGCCCCACCGAGGCGGTCGCAGTGCAGGAACGTTCCGGACTGCTGGAGCAAGGATGCACCCGCGACAGCGTCGGATTCGCGAGACACGCTGGGAAGCGTCTCCCGGGCCCCGTCGGGTCGGGAGCGGACGACCAAGGTGTGACAGAGCCCCGATCGCATGTGCGATCGGGGCTCTGGTCGTCCGCGGTCGGGCGGGCGCTCACTCTCGGCCCCCGGCCCCCGGCCCCCGGCCCCCGGCCCCCGGCCCTCCGGCACTCCGGTACTCGGTCGTATCCACCCTGAGTGCACGACGAGGCACATCCCGTGTTCCCTCCCGTCGCCGCGGTGCGGGCACGGTCTCCCGCCCCCGGGGGTGGGGGTGCCTCGCGCCGCCCCATCCGCCGGGGCTCCGGCCACCGCCGCCACGACCGGTTTCTCTGTGCCGGGATCCAGCTGCACGGCGCGCGACACGCTCGTGGCCGCCCCGGCCGCCCGCGCCGATGCCCGGTCCGCTCCTGTGGCGGCCCGCGTCGACGCCTGCCCGGTCCGCCCAAGTTCCTTCACCGGCAGGTGAGTTGTTCGGCGGGTCCGGAACGGTGTGTGCTGATGTGGCGAATCGGACCGGGGGTTCAGGGCCTGTGCCTGCCGGGGCGTGGCCGGCACTTCCCGGAGCTCCCGGGCCGCCAGAATGCCGGTGCGCGGGCCGGGTTGGTCCGAGGCCTCGCCGCGGACTCCGGGCGGCGCGCACATGCATAGGCGAACGGCATATGCACGCCCGTGGGCCGAACGGACGCCCAGTCACGGAAGGGTTCTGCTGCGGCCGGACGCGGCAAGGCCGGGCGGGTGCGGAACGGGTGCGGGCCGCCCCCGCGGCGGGCCGCCGGTGCGCTGTATCGGGCTGATGCGCCAGAGAGTTATGTCCGGCAACACTCTGAAAAATCCCGATATTTAGCAAGTTTCGTCCTATTGGTCCCTTGTTCGACTTGTTGGTAGTTGAGGGGCGTCGTAGTGTCGAAGGTGCCGCAGTCAGGAGCAAGGAGCGGCAACAGCAACCTCCCAAGGAGGCGAAGATGAACGCACGCAGCATCTTCAGCCGTGGTGACCGGGGCCGTTTCGGAGGCTACGGAGGCTACGGCGGGTACGGCGGATACGGTGGCGGCTACGGCGGCTACGGCGGTTACGGCCGTGGAGGCCGCGGCGGCTGGGGCGGCTGGGGTCGCGGCTGGGGCCGTGGCTACGGTCGCGGCGGCGGCTGGTGCGGCTACTGACCGTACGTCCCCACCCCAAATCTGCACCACAAAATCTCCACCATTCGAGGCAGGCTCGTGCCAAGGCGCGGGTCCGCCTCGAATGCTGTGGGGCCTCTGTCACCGTCCAAGGCAACGGATCCCGTAGCCCGAACACCCCTGTGATGTGACGCCATGCGCCTGCGAAGTTCGTCCCGGCGCTCCGCGCGCCCCGAGGAGCAGGTCCAGGAATCGGTGACCGATGTGCCGATCCGGACCGATCCCATCAGCATCGCCCACTCGTTCCGGCGCTTCTGGCCTCTGACCCGGGGGGACCGGCGCTGGATCATCCTGATCTGCCTGTTCGCCATCGTGGCCGCGATCGCCGAGACCGTGACGATCCTGCTCTTCGCCAAACTCACCGACAGCGCTCTGCAGACGGGCTCCGTCAGCGCCTTCTGGAAGCCCGCGGGCCAATGGCTCGCCGTGGCCGCGCTGGGTGCGGCGGTGGGGTATCTGGGCAGTTCGCTCGCCGCCTGGACCGCCGAACGCTTCGTGCTACGGCTGCGGGCCCGGGTCTTCTCGCATCTCCAGACGCTGCCGCCGCACTTCTTCCAGCGCAACCGCCGCGGTGACCTGGTGGAGCGGCTGACCGGCGACGTGGAGGCCATCGAACAGCTCGTGGTCTCCGGCATCGTCGGGGTGGCATCGTCCCTCTTCAGCACCATCTTCTTCGCCGCCGCCGCACTGTGGCTGCGCTGGGATCTGGCCCTCGCCACCTTCGTCCTGGTACCGCTCTTCTTCGCGGCGACCCGCGCCTTCACGGGGCGTCTGCGTGCCGTGTCCCGCCGCGGCCGCGCCGCGGACGGTGCCATCACCGCAGTGGTCGAGGAGACGCTGGTCAACGTCGTCCTCACCCAGGCGTACAACAGGCAGCAGGATGAGGAGAAGAGGCTCCTCGACAAGGCCCGCAAGCGGTTCAAGGCAGCAGTGTCCGGCGCCCGGCTCGCCGCGCTCTACGCCGAGGTCGTGCAGGTCCTCGAAACCCTCTGCATTCTGACGATCATCGGCCTGGGGGCGTGGGAGATCGCCGAGGGAAGGATGACGCTCGGACAACTCCTGGCCTTCGCCGCCTTCGTCGGCTACCTCTATCCGCCGGTCCGCGCGCTGGGACAGCTCGGTCTGACGGCCACCGCTGCGACCGCGGCGGCCGAACGACTGCTCGAGATCCTCGACACCCGGCCCACCGTCACCGACCCGGCCGACACGGTGCCCACGCCGGTCCGCACCCGGGCCTTCGGCCGGGTGGAGGCGGAACACGTCTCCTTCCGCTACCCCGGCAACAGCGAGCCGGTTCTCCGCGACCTCTCCTTCGCCGCGAACCCCGGCGAACTGCTGGTCATCACCGGCCCCAGCGGCGCGGGCAAGTCGACCCTGGCCTCCCTGCTGCTGAGGTTCTACGACCCCGACACCGGCAGCGTCCGGCTGGACGGCGAGTCCGTGGACACGCTGCCGCTCACCCACCTCCGCCGGAACATCACGCTCCTGCCCCAGGACACACTCGTCCTGCACGACACCATCGAGGAGAACATCGGCTGCGGCAGTGCCACCGCCACCCATGCCGAGGTGGTGGAGGCCGCCCACGCCGCCGACGCCGACGGTTTCATCCGCACCCTTCCGGACGGCTACGGGACCGTCATCTCGCCGGGTACCGCCAGGCTCTCCGGCGGCCAGCTGCAGCGCATCGCCATCGCCCGCGCCATGCTGCGCGACGCGCCCGTGCTCATTCTCGACGAGCCCACCACCGGTCTGGACGCGATGGCCGCACAGCGCATCCTCGGTCCGCTGCGCCGCCTCGCCGAAGGGCGCACCACGATCGTGATCACGCACGATCTGGCCCTGGCCGCGGATGCCGACCGCATCCTGGTGCTGGACGAGGGCAGGCTGGTGGAGTCCGGTACGCATACCCAACTCCTCGGCCGGAGCGGTCTGTACGCCACGCTGTTCGCCGCCCACCCCTCGCCGCGGGACGGCATCGCCCGTCCTCCGGCCAGCCCCTCAGGGGTTCCCTGGCAGTGAGCGGAAGAGGACCGGGGCGCCGGGTCCGTGCCGACGGCGGCAGGTCGGACCGGACCCGGCCACGGGTGACAAGTGCGTATCCGGACGAAAGCGGATGCGGGCCGGTCGTTACCATCCGCTGTGACCGAAACGACCGATGAACCCGCACAGCGCACCCGCATACTCGCCGACCTGACCCCCCTTCGGGCCTCTCCGGACTACCGGCGGCTCTGGTTCGGGAACACGGTCTCCTGGATCGGGCAGGGGATGACGGCACTCGCCGTCTCCCTCCAGGTGTACGACATCACCGGCTCCGCGTTCTCGGTCGGACTGATCGGAATCTGTTCGTTCCTGCCGCTGGTCGTCTTCGGCCTGTACGGCGGCGCCGTCGCGGACACCGTCGACCGCCGCAAGCTCGGGCTGGCCAGCTCCACCGGCTCCTTCGTGCTCTCGGCCGCGCTGGTCGCCGTGTCCGTCGCCGAGGTGGAGCAGGTGGGGCTGCTGTACGCGGTCGTCGCCCTTCAGGCGGTCTGTTTCGCGCTCAACTCACCGGCCCGCAGCTCGATGATCGCGCGGCTGCTGCCGGCCGGGCAGCTGCCCGCCGCCAATGCGCTCAACTCCATGACCAGTACCACCGGGGCGCTGGTCGGACCGATGCTGGGCGGCCTCATCGTCGGCTGGTGGGGGTACCGGGCGGCGTACACCGTCGACGCCGTGACCTTCAGCGCCTCGCTGTACGCGATGTGGCGGCTGCCCGCGATGTTGCCGGACCGCGGCGAGGCCGCGGGGAACGGGCAGAAGGAGAAGCGGGCGTCCGTCGCCGACGGGCTGCGGTTCCTGGGGACACGGCCCAATCTGCGGATGACCTTCTTCTCCGACCTGTGCGCCATGGTGCTCGCCCAACCGCGGGCGCTCTTCCCGGTCGTCGCCGTGGTCTGGTACGCCGGTGACGCGAAGACCACCGGACTGCTCGTCGCGGCTCCGGCGATGGGGGCGCTGCTGGGCGGCGTGTTCTCCGGCTGGCTGGGCCGCATCAGACGGCACGGGCTGGCGGTGGTCGTCGCCGTGGCGTGCTGGGGCGGCGCCGTCGCCGTCTTCGGTCTGACCCGTCAGCTCTGGCTCGGCCTGGTCCTGCTGGCGCTGGCCGGGTGCGCGGACACCGTTTCGATGGTGTTCCGGAACACCATGCTCCAGGCGGCGGTGCCGGACGCGATGCGGGGGCGGCTGCAGGGTGTGTTCATCGTGGTGGTGGCCGGCGGGCCGCGGCTCGGTGACTTCCTGGCGGGCTCGGTCGCCGACCTGGCGTCCCCGACGGTGGCGATCACCGGGGGCGGGATCGCCTGCGTGATCGCGGTGACGCTGCTCGCGCTGAAGTGGCGCGGATTCACCCGGTACGACGCGCGCGATCCGCAGCCGTGACCGCCGTCGGGCGGCGGGACGGCCGCCGCCCGTCCCGCGTCGCCTTCAGGTGGTCGGGTCGGAGAACTCCGGCATGTCGCCCCCGGTCGTCTTGACGTCGATCACCGAGAAGGCCGCGCCCTGCGGGTCACTCAGGGCCGCGAACCGGCCGAACGGACTGGTCATCGGCCCGAACCGGAGGACCGCCCCGCGCTCCGTCGCCTTCGCCACGGCCGCGTCGCAGTCCTCGACGGTGAAGTACACGTTGAGGTACGGGGGGACCTCGGGCGGGAAGTCGTCCGTCATCCTCATCCGGCCCAGGACCGGATCGGCGCCCAGGTCGTAGAGGGCGAAATCGATCGCGTCGTCCTTCATCTGCTTCACGTGGTACGGGAACACGGCGGGGAAGAACGCGTCCGCCTTCCCGGGCTCCCGGGTGAACACCTCCGCCCAGCAGTACGCACCGGGCGTGCCGGTGGCCTCGAATCCCTCGTGCTGCCCGGCCTGCCACACGCCGAACGTCACACCGCCCGGGTCGCGGGCCAGCAGCATCGAGCCGAAGTCGCCGACCTCCATCGGGTCCATCAGCACCTCGCCACCGTTGTCATGGATCTTCGCGGCGGTGGCGGCGGCATCCGGCGACGCGAGATACAGGCACCACGCCGAATGCCCCTCCTGGCCGGGCATGGGCGGTACGACGGCCGCCACCGCTTTGCCGTTCACGTACGCCTGCGTGTAGTTGCCGAACTCCGGCGACTCCTCGCCGAAGGTCCAGCCCAGTACGTCGCCGTAGAAGCTCTTCGCCCCGTCGACATCGGTGAACATGGCGTCCGCCCAGCACGGCGTGCCCTCAGGTGCTACGGCCATGGTTCTGTGCTCCTGACTCGATGATTGGTCCGGTTTTTCACGCTAACCAGCCATCCGTCACACGCGCGGTCAACTCGCCGTCAGGACACCGGCGGGCCGGGATCCGTGAATCCTCACGCGATGCCCGGTTCCACCGGTCCTGGGAGTGCGGGCGCGGCGGATCGGCCGTGCCGCGTACGGCGTCGGGGGAGCACGTCAGGTCGTCTGCCGCGAGCTGCGGGACGGCCCGCGGCCCCCGAGCGAGCGTTTCATGATCTTGCCCATGTCGTTGCGGGGCAGCGCCTCCAGGTAGCGGACCGTGCGGGGCCGCTTGTGCGGGGCGAGCTGAGCCGCCACGTGCTCGGCGAGCTCCGCCTCGGTGGGCGGTGCGGAGGCGTCGGACGGCACCACCCAGGCGACGATCCGCTCGCCCAGATCCGGGTCGGGCTCCCCGGTGACGGCGGCCTCGCGGACGCCCGGGTGGTCCAGCAGCGCGTTCTCGATCTCGCCCGCGCCGATCTTGTAGCCCCCGCTCTTGATCAGGTCCGTTGCCTTGCGTCCGACGATCCGGACATAGCCGTCGGCGTCGAGGGTCGCCATGTCGCCGGTCCGGAACCAGCCGTCCTCGGTGAAGGCGGCCGCCGTCGCGTCGGGGCGGTTCAGATAGCCGGTGAAGAGGTTCGGACCGCGTACCTGGATCTCGCCCACCGCGCCCTCGGCCGCCGGGTCGGCGAGCGGGGAGCCGTCCTCCTCGACCAGCCGCAGTCCGACCCCGCGCAAGGGCCCGCCGACCGTCCCCGGACGGGGTTCGCCGTCCGCGCGGACACCGGTGTTCATCAGGGTCTCCGTCATGCCGTACCGCTCGATGACCCGGCGCCCGGTCGCCGCCGCGATCCGCTCGTGGTCGTGCACGGGCAGCGCGGCCGACCCCGACACCAGCAGCCGGGCACCGGCGAGCGCCTTGGCGAGCCCGGCGGCCTCCGGCCCGGTACCGTCGCCGAGGATCTCGGCCAGCCGGTGGTACATGGTCGGCACACCGAACAGCATCGTGGCTCCGGAGGTCAGCTCCCGGGCCACACCCTCGGTGGAGAACCGCCCCAGATGGCGCACGGAACCGCCGCGGCGCAGCGGCCCCAGGGTGCCCAGGACCAGGCCGTGCACATGGAACAGCGGCAGGGCGTGGACGAGGACGTCGTCGCCCGTCCACTGCCAGGCGTCCTGCAGAGCGTCCAGGGAGGCGGCGATCGCCCGGCGCGGCAGGACCGCGCCCTTGGGCGGGCCCGTGGTGCCGGAGGTGTAGACGATGAGGGCCGGCGACTCGGGGGAGGGCTCGGGGAGGACACCGCCGTCCCCCGTCGCCGCCGTGTCGACGTCCCAGCGGTCCAGCGGGGCCGGCGTCGGCGGGAGCACGTCACCCGGCCCCGCCAGCACCACCGACGGGGCGCTGTCGTCGAGGATGTGGGCCAGTTCTCGCTCGCCGGACCTCGGGTTGAGGGGTACGGCGGGCACCCCGGCCCGCAGCGCCGCCACCACCGCGACGACGGTCGAGGCGGTCGGCGTGGCCCAGACCGCGACCCGCCCGGCGCCCGCGATCCGCTCGGCGAGCGCGCCTGACGCCGCTGTCAACTGTGCGTACGTCAGGCTGTGTTCGCCGAACCGGACGGCTTCCCGAGAGGCCGCCGGGCCGGCGCCGTCCTGCAGTGCAGGCAGAAGAGAAGTCACCTTCCCGACCCTACGGGCTGTCCCCGGGGCGTGTAGGCGAGTCCCGCCCGACCGCGGTGTCCGGTACGCGCCCGGCGGACGGTGGGCGGCCGCGGACACCGCCGGCTCTCCGGCCCTGGTCGGTCCCTCACTCCCGCTTGATGTTCCGCATCGTCCGTACGCGTACACGTACCCCGCCCGCTGTGTCCACGCCGTCGGTCAAGGCCGAGCTCGGCGGGTGGGCCCGTCGGCCTACGCCGTACGAGCGGCGGGCGGCTGCACGGGCCGACGAGGTCTCCGAAGTCACAATCCGGGATAAGCTGCGACAATCGCGGTATGGACCGTCTGGACAGGGAAATCCTCAGCGTCCTCCAGGAGGACGCGCGGATCTCGTACCGCGACCTGGGGGTACGGGTCGGCCTCAGCGCCAACGCCGCAGCGGACCGGGTGCGGCGGCTGCGCCGCGACGGCGTCATCCGCGGCTTCACCGTGATCATCGACCCGGCCGCCGACACCCGGACGGGCCTGGTCGTCTTCATCGACGTGACGCTGCGCATGGACACGACCAACGAGGTGTTCGAGCGGGCGGTGCTCGCGCTGCCCGGCATCACCGAAGTGATCCATGTGACGGGCGGGCACGACTATCTCGTCCGCGCCACCGTCGCCGACACCGCCGCCCTGGACGGGCTGCTGCGCCGGCTCAAGCGGGAGGCGGGCGTCGCCCACTCCAGCACTCGCGTCGCGCTCAGAGCGGCGCCTGCCAGGTGAGAGTCGTCGAGCGCGCCCCGTCGTCGTCCCGGCCGTCGTCGGCGACCGTCAGACGCACCGCGGACCGGCCGTCCGGCAGCCGCGCCGTCGCGTCCACCTCCACCTCGATGGCCGACACCCCGGCCCGGCGGTGCGCGGCGGCGAGGGCGCCGCGCAGCGCGCCCAGCAGCTGCTCCTCCGCGGGCTGCCGCACAAGTGTGTCCACCGCCCCGCTGAACTGCAGCGACGGCTGGAATCCGAGCACGGAGGCCGCGCCCGCGGTCTCCCTCAGTACCCGCCCGCGGAACGTGGTGGGCGCCTCGGCGGGCGGTTGCTGGAGGGCGAAGATCGTCGTCCGTACCTCCTGAATGGTGGAGTCCAGCTCGTCGACGGCCCTGCCGAGCAGCTCGTCCGTCTCCGCTGCGGCGGCCCGGCGGCGGGTCGACTCCAGCATCATCTCGGTCGCGAACAGCCGCTGGACGACGAGATCGTGCAGATCGCGGGCGATCCGGTCGCGGTCCTCGTAGACCGCGAGCTGCTCCCTGTTCTGCTGGGCGTCCGCCAGCACCAGGGCGAGCGCGGCCTGCGAGGCGAACTGACAGGCCAGCAGCCGGTCCACCGACGTGTACGGTGCGCCACCGCGCCGCCGGGGCAGCGCGAGGGTGCCGATGAGCCGCCCGCCGCTCTGCAGCGGCAGCATCATGCTGGGGCCGAACCGGGACCGTACGTGGGTCGTCATCCGCGGATCGGTCGCCGAGTCGCCGATGAAGACCGGTTCACCGCCCAGCAGCTGCTCCAGTACGGGGGAGCCGGGCTCGATGGTGGTGCCGACGATGCCGACCGGGTCGTCGGGCGTGGACGCGGTGACGATCTCCATCCCGCCGTTCCCGGTCGGCTGGAGGATCACCCCGGCTGCCGCGTCGGCGAGGATCCTGGCCTGCTCGGCGACCGTCATCAGCGCGTCGGCCGCGTTCGTGCCGCTCAGCAGAGCCGTGGTGACGGCCGCGGCGCCCTCGATCCAGCGCTCCCGCTGACGCACCGTCTCGTACAGCCTGGCGTTGGCGATCGCGATGCCGGCCTGCGAGGCGAGGACCCGGAGCAGCGCCACGTCGGTGTCGGTGAAGTGCTCGGTGCCCTTCCCGGTGAGATACAGATTGCCGAACACCTCCTGGCTCACCCGGATCGGTGCTCCGAGGAAGGAGCGCATCCCCGGATGCCCCGGCGGCACACCGCTGGAGCGCGGATCGGCGGTCAGATCGTCGCAGCGCAGCGGCCGCGGTTCCTCGATGAGTACGCCGAGCAGCCCCGAGTGCCCGTCCGGGAAGGCGCCGATGCGTGCCCGCTCCGCGTCGGTCAGGCCGGAGGTGAACAACTCCGTGATGGTGCCGCGCTCCGGGTCGAGGACGCCGAGCGCCCCGTACCGTGCCCCGGTGAGTCTGGTGGCGGTGTCCACGGTCTGCTGGAGCGTGGCCCGCAGTCCGAGATCGGTGCCGACGCTGAGCACCGACTCCAGCAGCAGCGGCAGCCGGGGGGAGCTGCCGCTCCGCTCCCCGGCCGGCGGCCCGTCGGCCGCGTCCCGGTCCTGCCCCGTCATCCGCCGGACCCCGGTGGTGGTCAGGCGGCCAGCGGATTGAGGACCATCGGCTGGACCTTGCCGTCCAGCATGGCACCGAGCCCCAGCACGGAGCAGACGTCGGGCCGGTCGGCGATCTGCACCGGCATGCCCGTCGCGTCGCGCAGCATCTGGTCGAGGCCGGGCAGCAGCGCGCTGCCGCCGACCATCATGATGCCGCGGTCCGCGAGGTCGGCCACCAGATCGGGCGGGCAGTCGCGCAGCACCTTGCCGAGACCGTCGAGGACCGAGGTCAGCGGGGTGTAGAGGGCCTCCCGCACGGCGGCGGTGTCGACATGGACCGAACGGGCCAGGCCGGTCGCCACGTCACGGCCGTGGATCTCGGTCGTCGCGGGGCCGTGCGGGGTCAGCCCGTTGCCGCTGAGCGCCAGCTGCAAGGGGCGCACGGACTGGCTCGGCAGCATCAGTTCGTGGTGCTGGCGCAGATGCTGGATCACGGCGTGGTCGATGGCGTCGCCGCCGATCGGGACCCGTGCGGCGGTGACGATCGAACCGAGCGAGAGGACCGCGATCTGGGTGGTCGCCGCCCCGCACACCATGATCATGGTGGCGGTGGGCTGTTCGACCGGCAGCCCGCAGCCGACGGCTGCCGCGATCAGCGTGTCGACCAGCTCGACCCGCCGGGCGCCGAGTCCGATCATGGTCTCCACGGTGGCTCGCTGGGCGAGCGGATCGCTGTCGTGCGGGGTGCAGGCGGCGGCGCGCAGCCGCGGCTTGCGGCGCAGCTGGCGGCGGAGCTTCTCGCCGAGCAGATGGCGGAGCATGCGCTGGGCCATATCGATGTCGACGACGGTCCCGCCGGAGACCGGGCGGACCACGCGGATGTAGTCGGGTGTGCGGCCCGTCATCTGCTCGGCGAGCGCGCCGACGGCGATGAGCGAGCCGGTACGGGTGTTCACGGCGGCGACGCTCGGCTCGTCGACGACGAGCCCGGGCCCCTTGACGTATACACGGGTCCTGGCGGCCCCGAGGTCGACGGCTACGTGGCAACGGCGCAACTGCTCAAGACTGACGGTCACGGCAGAGTCTCCCGAGAGCGCTGATGTGGGGTGCCGGCGGCAGCCGGCCCTCTCTGCATGGTGCGCCGCGCGGACGGGTTGCGCGCGCTGGGATGAGCCGGAGGAGGGTACAGAGCTGACGGGGCGACAGGGGTGGGGCGCGCCGCAGTCAGCCGGACAGCAGTCGCTGGAACAGCCCCCAGGTGAACTCGGCGACACACGGCGAACCCGCCCCGGGGGCGGTGATCGCGAGCGCCCACCGGGTCGGCGCGCTGCCCTCCATCGGGCGGGCCGGCGCGAAGGCGCGTGCCACCTCGTCGACGGTGCACGACCAGGGGCGGAGATCCTCGACCGTACGCAGCTCGGGAGCGGCCGCCCCCGGGGCCCGCACCAGCCATTCGTTCCACACGGCCCCGCCGGGCGCGACCATCACCTCGAACCGCAGATCCGGCCAGAGCGGCATCGGCCAGAGCAGCGCGTCGCACTCCAGGTCACCGATCCGGCGGGGCACGGAGGACTCGGGTTCGCCCAGGACCGAGCGGTAGCGGCGCAGCGAACCGCGGCCGCGGGGCGCGCGCACCATCGCCTGCCAGCGGCGGTTGGCCTCCCGCATCTGCGCGAGCGACGCGCCCAGTTCGTGCCGGGCGTCCTCGACGAGGTCCGGATGGTGGTCGGCCATCCGGCGGAGCAGGACGAGCTGGAATTCGAGCGCACCGAAAGGGGTGGTGGTCATGGATTCAACGCTTCCACACAGAATCCTCACTTGATCCGCTTTCTCTGTTGTCCTGTCGGCACTTAATCTTCGGGCGCCATGGATTACTGCCACCCGTGTCAGCGGCATCTCAACGGCGCCCTCGCCTGTGCCGGGTGCGGAACCCCGGTCGAGGCGCTGAGCCACTACGCCACGCCCGCCCTCTCCGGCCACGAACCGGACGCGGACCGAGCGAAAACCGCACCGCCCGCACCCGGCGGTCGCCGACGCCGGTCCCGCGGCGCCGCCGAACCCGCACCGGGCGCGCGCGGGTCCCGAGGCGCGCGTTCTTCCGGCGGCTCGCGGCGAGGCGGCCAGGGGGGACGAGGCGGCGGCGTGTCCGGCGCCGAGACCCAGGGCGGCAGGGCGGCAAGGCGTGGGGCCGGGACAGGGGCCGGCGGCAGGGCGGGCCGTGGCCGCCGCGCGCACCGGCGCCGCGGCCGCAAGGCGCTGCTCGCCTTTCTCGGGGTCGTGCTCGCCGCCGGGGCTCTGAGTCTCGCCCGGCTGGCCATCGAGCCGAGCGGCGACGACGGGGCCTCGGACTACGTGCGCGAGGCCGTCGACGCCACGACCGAACCGGCGCCCGACCCTTCGTCGAGCCACGCCCTCGCCGACCCCGCACCGGTGGGCAGCCCCTCCGTGGTCCCCGCCACCGATGCGCACGCCACCGGCACCTCCCGTCCGGGCTCCTCGGCCGTCAACGGCGGTGGCGCCCCCGGAGGCGAGGGCTCCGGCGCACCGACCGCCACCTCGCCCGCAGACGGGGCCACGTCCTCCACGGACCCGTCGTCCGCCCCGAGTCCTTCCCGGACCCCCGGCGACCCGACGGGTACGGGGCAGCCCACCGGCAATCCGACACCGCCCCAGAACCCGGCGCCGCCCTCACCCACGCCCCGTCCGACCCGGACGCAGACGTGCTGGTTCCTGATCTTCTGTTCCTGAGCGGACCGCCCGCCACCCGGTGAGGTGTCAGTGAGCGGCGTCCACGTCCACGCCGAGCATCCGCCGCAGCAGATCCCGCAGCACCTCGCGGTCCGCGGCGGACAGCCTCGCCAGGGGTTCCCGGGCGAAGCCGAGCGACTCGCGCAGTTCCCGGGCGGTGTCGATGCCCTTCTCCGTCGGGGCGGCCAGCTTGACCCGCCGATCGGCCGGGTCGGGCCGGCGTTCGACAAGGCCGCGGGCCTCCAGCCGGTCGACGATCCCCGTCACGTTCGACGGCTCGCACTTCAGCTTCTGGGCGATCCTGCGCATCGGCATCGGCTCCAGGGAGAGCAGCCCGAGCACCCTGGCCTGTGCGCCGGTCAGTGAGTGCGCGGCCGCGGCCCGGTCGTACTCCTCGTAGTAGCGCGCCACGACAGTGCCGATGAGCTCGACGACTTCGAGGGTCAGGGGATCCGTTCGCGTGGTGGCCATGACACTCAGGATACCCGGTTACTTGACAATATGAAATATTCAGGAGCATGGTTGTTTCACGTCATGAAGCTTTTCCCTGGCGGGAACGCTTCGCTCCATCCGTAAGGCATCGAGGAGACCCCGAGCTCATGTCTGCAGCACTTCCCACGTCCAGCCGTGAATGGCACCTTGTCGCCCGTCCGCACGGCTGGCCGAAGGCCGAGGATTTCGCGCTGCGTGAGGCACCGGTCACCGCTCCCGGCGAGGGCCGCGTTCTCGTCCGCAACCTCCACTTCTCCGTCGACCCCTACATGCGGGGCCGGATGAACGACGTGAAGTCGTACACCCCGCCCTTCGAGCTCGACCACCCCATGGAGGGCGGCGCGGTCGGCGAGGTCATCGCCTCCGGCGCCGAGGGGATCGCGGTCGGCGACCACGTCCTGCACGGGCTGGGCTGGCGCGAGTACGCCGACGTCCCGGCGAAGCACGTCGTGAAGGTCGACCCCGACCTGGCCCCGCTCTCCGCCTACCTCGGCGTCCTCGGCATGACCGGTCTCACCGCCTATGCCGGCCTCTTCGACGTCGCCTCCTTCAAGGAGGGCGACGCCGTCTTCGTCTCCGGCGCGGCCGGCGCGGTCGGCAGCCAGGTGGGCCAGATGGCGAAGCTCAAGGGCGCCTCCCGGGTCATCGGCTCGGCCGGATCCGACGAGAAGGTCAAGCTCCTCGTCGAGGAGTACGGCTTCGACGCCGCCTTCAACTACAAGAACGGTCCGGTCGCCGAGCAGCTGCGCCAGGCCGCCCCCGACGGCATCGACGTCTACTTCGACAACGTCGGCGGTGAGCACCTCGAAGCGGCGATCTCCTCGCTCCATGTGCACGGCCGCGCCACCATCTGCGGAATGATCGCCCAGTACAACGCGACCGAGCCGACCCCCGGCCCGCGCAACCTCGCGCTCGTCATCGGCAAGCGGCTGCGCCTGCAGGGCATGCTCGTCGGCGACCACGCCGACCTTCAGCCGCAGTTCGTCCAGGATGTCGCCGGCTGGCTGGCCTCCGGCGATCTGAAGTACCAGGAGACCTTCGTCGAGGGCATCGAGAACGGCTTCGACGCCTTCCTGGGGCTGATGCGTGGCGAGAACACCGGAAAGATGATCGTCTCCCTCGCCTGACGGCCGCCCGGTATCCGTCAGTTCCATTCGCAGGCCGCGAACGCGGGTGCGCACCGCGGCCCCACAGCAGAGGAATCCCCACCATGGCCATTCAGGAAGTCACCGTCGCGTACACCGCCGTCGCCACCGCGGAGAACGGCCGTGACGGCCGCGTCCACTCCGACGACGGTCAGCTCGACGTCGTCGTCAACCCGCCGAAGGCGCTGGGCGGCAGCGGCGCGGGAACCAACCCGGAGCAGCTCTTCGCGGCCGGCTACAGCGCCTGCTTCCAGAGCGCCCTCGGTGTGGTGGCCCGTCAGGAGAAGGCCGACATCTCCGGCTCCACCGTGACCGCCGCGGTCGGTATCGGCAAGACCGCCGAGGGTGGCTTCGGCCTGGAGGTCGCGATCACCGCGTCCATCCCGAACGTCGACACCGCCACCGCACAGTCGCTCATCGAGAAGGCCCACCAGGTGTGCCCGTACTCGAACGCCACGCGGGGCAACATCAAGGTCGAGCTGTCGGTCGCCTGACCGCCCACGCCGCCCGCACATGACCGAGGGCCGTACCCCTGCCGGGGTACGGCCCTCGGTTTCGTTCGACACCCCGGACATTGTTCGGAATTCTTGCGCGACCCATTGACGCGCAAGCGCTCCGATTTTACGGTCCGTTCGAAGTTACGAGCGGTATTCGGGATTTCGAACAGTGAGGGCGGGGCATGGAGCGACCTGGCCTGAATCGCAGGCAACTGATCACGGGGCTGGGCGGGTTGGCCGTCGCCGGCAGCCTCGGCTTCGCGGCGCTGGGCAGCGGTGCCGACGCCCTCGCGTCGAGCGCGGCCTCCCGGGTCCGCTACTGGAACCTCTTCAGCGGCGGCGACGGCTACAACATGATCGCGATGCTGGACGCCTTCCGTAAGGCGAACCCGGACATCGACGTGAAGGATTCGACCCTCGCGTGGGGCAATCCGTACTACACCAAGCTCGCCATGGCAGCCGCGGGCAGCCGCGCCCCTGACCTCGGTGTGAGCCACCTGGGACGCGTCGCGGGCTTCGCGCCGGGACGGCTCCTGGACCCCTGGGACACGGATCTGCTCGCCAGGTACGGCATCCGCGAACAGGACTTCAACCCGGTGCTGTGGAAGCGCGCCACCATCGACGGCCGGCTCTACGCACTGCCGCTCGACATCCACGTCCAGCTGAACTTCTACCGCAAGGACGTCCTCAAGAAGGCCGGACTGCTCGGCGACGACGGCCTCATCGTGCCGGTCACCTCCACCCAGGAGTGGTTCGACACCCTCAAGGCAGCCAGGAAGGCGACCGCGAAAGGGCTGCAGACGGTCGGCATCCACGCCAACGACCAGAACTTCGCCTGGTGGTTCTTCGTCGCCTTCTACACCCAGCTCGGCGGCTCCTACTTCAACGACGCGATGACCGAGGTCACCTTCGACGAGGACAGGGCCACCCAGGTCCTGGAGTTCCTGCGGCAGCACGTCACGGACGGATACGCCGTCGCCGGCGCGGCCGACGCCGAGCAGTTCATGAACGGCTCGCCCTTCGTCTGGGAGGGCAACTGGTCGGTGCCGGTCTACTCGGGAGCGAAGATCGAGTACGGCGCCACCCCGCTGCCGCCCGTCTTCGGCAAGCAGGCGACCCACGCCGAGTCGCACTCCTTCGTCCTGCCGCACCAGGCCGACCGGGGCGGCGCGTCCAACGACGGAGCCCACCGGCTGGCCGCGTACATCGTGAAGAACGCCCTGGCCTGGGCGGCGGGCGGTCACATTCCCGCGTACACGCCGACCCTGTCGACCGCCGCGTACCGGAAGCTCACACCGCAGAACGAGTACGTCTCGGCCATGGACCACCAGGCGACCGAGCCGAAGGCCTGGTTCTCGGGCTCCACCGGCACCCTCGCCGCCCGCATCGGGCCCGTCGTCGCCGCCTCCAGCCTCGGGTCGGCCGAGCCCGCCGCGGCCGCCCACCGGATGAAGAACGTCCTGGAAACGCTCCTGGCCATGAAGAACCCGATGGACGGCAGGACCGCCGCGCAGACACAGAGAGGTGCCGCATGACGACGGCCGGCGCCGGGGCGGCTCTCGCGCCCGCCCCGAAGGCGATACGTTCCCTCGGCCCCGCGGACACGGACAGCGTCCGGGCCCGCCTGGGCCGCAGGCTCCAGCACGGCGGCTGGTTCGTCGCGCCGTTCCTCGTACTGTTCGCCCTGTTCGTGATCTGGCCGGTCCTGCGGGGCGTGTACCTGAGCTTCACCGACGCCAACGTCTCCGGAGTCGGCGAGAGCTTCCTCGGCTGGGACAACTACCGCGAGGCCCTCAAGGACCCGCTGGTGTGGGACTCCCTCGGCCACAGCGCGTACTTCACGCTCCTGGTCGTGCCCTGCATCACCGTCCTCGCCTTTCTGATGGCGATGCTCGCCCACCACATCGAGCGCGCCAAATGGCTGTGGCGGCTGTGCTTCTTCGCCCCGTTCCTGCTGCCGTCGACGGTCGCGGGAAACCTGTGGCAGTGGCTCTTCAACCCCGGTACGGGCATGGTCAACCACGTCCTCGGCATCGACACGCCCTGGCTCACCGAGAAGTCCACCGCCATGCTCGCCGTCGTCATCACCACCCTGTGGTGGACGGTCGGCTTCAGCTTCCTGCTCTACCTCGCCGCGCTCCAGGGCATCCCGGACCACCTGTACGAGGCGGCCAGACTGGACGGCGCCAACGCCTGGCACCGCATGGTCCACATCACCCTGCCGTTGCTGCGCAACATCACCGGTCTCGTCATCGCCCTCCAGGTCCTCGCGTCGCTCCAGGTCTTCGACCAGGCCGTCGTGATCTACGACTTCGGCCCCGGGCCCGAGGAGTCGACCCGCACCTTCGTGCAGTACACCCTCGAAGAGGGCTTCACCAGCTACCGCGTGGGCTACGCCTCCGCGATCTCCATCATCTTCTTCGTGATCATTGCGGCCGTCGCCCTCGGGCGCATGTGGCTGCTGCGCAAGCGTGAGGAGGGCGTGCGATGACCGCCACAGAGATCCGTACGAAGAGCGGCAGGGTCCGCGCGGGCCGGGTCCGGAAGGGCTGGACCGCCGGCCAGATCGTCCTCACCGCGGCGGGCGTCGCCGTCTCCGCGGTGTGGGTGGCCCCGCTGGCCTGGGCCCTGTTCACCTCCCTGAAGTCGGAGACCGAGGCCGTCGAGGTGCCACCGCACTGGCTGCCGAAGGTGTGGACGGCGCAGGCGTGGAAGGCCATCTTCGAGACCGGCAACATCACCAACTGGTTCGTGAACTCACTCGTCGTATCGGTCTGTGTCACGGCCGTCGTGCTGCTGGTCAGCGCGCTCGCCGGATACGGTTTCGCACGCACCGAGTTCCGCGGCAAAGGCGCCCTGATGGGCCTCGTCATGGCGGGCCTGATGGTCTCACCCGCCGTCCTCGGGGTCCCCCTCTTCACGACCGTCCAGCAGATGGGCATGGTCGACACCTACTGGGGGATGATCCTGCCGCAGTGCGCGCCCGCCGCGATGGTCTACATCCTCTACAAGTTCTTCCAGGGGATCCCGCGGGAGCTGGAGGAGGCCGCGTTCATCGACGGCGCCGGACGCTGGCGGGTCTTCTTCACCGTCGTCGTGCCGCTCTCCCGGCCCTCCCTCTCCGCGGTCGGCATCTTCACCTTCATCGCCTCCTGGAACAACTTCCTGTGGCCGTACATGGTGACCAACAACCCCGACCTGATGACCATGCCGAACGGCATCGCGACCGTCATGAACTCCTACGGCATCCAGTGGGCCCAGCTCATGGCCGGCGGACTGATGGCCGGGCTGCCGCTGATCATCGTCTTCGTATTCTTCCAGCGCCAGATCGTCGCCGGTGTCGCCCACACCGGTCTGGCCGGCCAGTGACCCGCACCGCGACCCTTACCCCGACCCACACCGAGGAAGTCATGACCCGCACCGCGCGCTTCACCCTCGATCCGGCGTTCACCGTCGGCGACGTCGACCCCCGACTCTTCGGCTCCTTCGTCGAACACCTCGGCCGCTGCGTCTACGACGGCATCTTCGAGCCGGGCCACCCGGCCGCCGACGAGGCCGGTCTGCGCACCGACGTCCTCGACCTGATCCGTGAACTCGGCGTCACCGCCATCCGCTATCCCGGCGGCAACTTCGTCTCCGGCTACCGGTGGGAGGACGGCGTCGGCCCCGTCGACGAGCGCCCGCGCCGCCTCGACCTCGCCTGGCGCTCCACCGAGACGAACCGGTTCGGGCTCTCCGAGTACATCGCCTTCCTGCGGAGGATCGGCCCGCAGGCCGAACCCATGATGGCCGTCAACCTCGGCACCCGGGGTGTCCAGGAAGCCATCGAACTCCAGGAGTACGCCAACCACCCGGCCGGCACCGAGCTCTCCGACCGGCGCATCGCACACGGCGACAAGGACCCCTTCGGCATCCGACTGTGGTGCCTGGGCAACGAGATGGACGGCCCGTGGCAGACCGGCCACAAGACCGCCGAGGAGTACGGGCGGCTCGCCGCCGAGACGGCGCGGGCGATGCGGCAGATCGACCCGTCCGTCGAACTGGTCGCCTGCGGTTCGTCCGGCCGGTCCATGCCGACCTTCGCCGAGTGGGAGGCGACGGTCCTCGCCGAGACGTACGACCTCGTCGATTACGTCTCGCTCCACGCCTACTACGAGGAACTCGACGGCGACCGCGACTCGTTCCTCGCCTCCGCCGTCGACATGGAGTCCTTCATCGAGAGCGTCGTCGCCACCTGCGACCACGTCGGGGCCCGGCTCAAGTCGTCGAAGAAGATCAACCTCTCCTTCGACGAGTGGAACGTCTGGTACATGAGCCGCACCCAGAAGGAGGCCGAGGAGAACCCGCTCGACTGGCCCGAGGCGCCGCGGCTGCTGGAGGACAACTACACGGTCACGGACGCCGTCGTCTTCGGCACCCTGCTGATCGCGCTGCTGCGCCACGCCGACCGGGTGTCCGTCGCCTGCCTCGCCCAACTGGTCAATGTGATCGCCCCGATCATGACCGAGCCCGGCGGACCCGCGTGGAAGCAGACGACCTTCTTCCCCTTCGCCCAGGCGGCGAGGTACGGGCGCGGCCAGGTTCTCGACGTACGTGTCGACTCACCCACGTACCGGACGGCGAAGTACGGCGAGACGGACCTGCTGCACGCCACGGCGGTCCGCGACCCGGAGACCGGTGCGGTCACGGTCTTCGCGGTCAACCGCGGCCGGCACGCGGCACTGCCGCTCGAAGTCGCCATGCACGGCTTCGACCTGACGGAGATCGCCGCACACCAGGTCGTCGCCGACGCGGACCCGGACGCCCGCAACACCCTCACCGAGCCGGAACGTGTCACCCCGCACCCGGCGGAGGGCACCGTGCTCGACGGCGGAGTGCTGCGGGCGACGCTGGAACCGATGTCCTGGAACATGATCCGCCTGACCTGACCTGACCTGACCTGACCTGACCTGGCCGTGTCGGGCCTGTCCGGCGATTGCGGACAATCCGTCGCGCCGGACGGGCCCGGCCCCGGCTCCCGGGGCGGGGGTGCCCGAGCCCGCAAGTACGCTGACGCCATGCGCGACATAGGGGTGGGTCTCAGCTATCTGATCAAGGGGCAGCGCTGGGTCGCCCAGCACGGGCGGTGGTTCGGCTTCGGCCTCGTTCCCGGCCTCATCACACTCGTCGTGTACGCGGGAGCGCTCGTCGGTCTCGGCTTCGGCGCCGACGACCTCGCCGCCTGGTCGACCCCGTTCGCCGACGCCTGGTCCAGTCCCTGGCTCGGTCTCCTCCGCACCACCCTCACCGTGCTGGTCTTCGCCCTCGGGCTGTTCCTCGCCGTGATCACGTTCACCGCGGTGACCCTGCTGGTCGGCCAGCCGTTCTACGAGTCGCTCTCCGAGGAGGTCGACCGGGCGGAGGGCGGTGAGGTCCCCGAGTCAGGGCTGCCGCTCTGGCGCGAACTGTGGATCTCCGCCCGCGACAGCATCCGCATCCTGGTGCGCGTCTCGCTCTACGCCGTGCTGCTCTTCGCCCTCGGCTTCGTCCCGGTCGTCGGCCAGACGGTGATACCCGCCATCGGGTTCTGCGTCACCGGCTACTTCCTCGCCGAGGAGCTCACCGCCGTCGCGCTCCAGCGCCGCGGCATGGTCCTGGCGGACCGGCTCGTCCTGCTGCGCGGCCGACGGCTGCTGACCCTCGGCTTCGGCGTGCCGCTGGGGCTCGCCTTCCTGGTCCCGTTCGTCGCTGTGTTCCTGATGCCGGGCGCCGTCGCCGGAGCCACCCTGCTCGCCCGGGACCTGGTCGCGCCGCCCGCCGGGGACGGGGAGCCGGCGCCCTCGCCGTTCAGCCTCGACAAGGACTAGAGGAGGGCCTGGCCCGTGACCGAGATCGTCGCCGTCGCCGTCATCACCGTCCTCGCCGTCATCAGCCCGGGCGCCGACTTCGCGATGGTCGTCCGCAACAGCTACCTCTACGGCCGGACCACCGGGCTCCTCGCCGCCGCCGGCGTCGCCGCGGGCGTGCTGGTCCATGTCACGTACACGATGCTCGGTGTCGGGCTGCTGATCGCGTCCTCCGCCGCCCTGTTCACCGTGATCAAACTGGTGGGTGCGGCTTACCTCGTCCTCATCGGGGTCCGGACGTTCTTCGCCCGCAACGATCTCGCCGTCGATCTGGAGCCGAAGCAGGGCCTCACCCGGCTCGGGGCCCTGCGCACCGGCTTCCTCACCAATGCGCTGAACCCGAAGACCACGCTCTTCGTCGTGTCGACCTTCACCCAGGTCGTCGGGCCAGGAACCGGCCTGTGGCGGCAGGCCGGATACGGGCTCTTCATGTCCTTGGCCCATCTCGGCTGGTTCGGGCTGGTCGCGCTGTTCTTCTCGAACGCGCAGCTGCGCACCGCGATGCTGCGGTGGCAGAAGGTCCTCAACCGGGGCATCGGGTCGGTCCTCGTCGGGCTGGGCATCACCCTGGGCCTCGCCCACTGAGCCGCTGCCCGGCCCCGGTCCGGTCCGCGTTCACGCGGGCCGTCTCACTCGCCGGAGGGACGGACCGGTTCGGCCGGGGAGTCCGGGTGCAGGAGCCGCAGGAAGTCCTGGAACGCGGCCGGCATGTCCACCGATCCGGGATCGAGCAGCCATTGGTACTGGAGGCCGTCCAGCACCGCGACGAGCAGTGGTGCGGCCCGTTCCGGAGTGAGGCCGCCCGGCAGCGTCTCGCCGTACTCCGTGCGCAGCATGGTGGCCATGCTCGTCCGGACCTGGGCGTAGCGGCGGGTGAAGAACTCCCCGGCCGGATGCCCCTCCGTCACGCTCTCGCCGAGCAGCGCCGAGAAGGTCTGGACGACACCGGGGCGCATCGCGTTGTACTCGACGAGTGAACCCAGCAGGTCGGTGCGCCAGGTCCCGTCGCTGCGGGCCCCGCCGCCGGTGTCCCACTGGTCGCGTTCCCGCAACACCGCGACCAGCAGTGCTTCCTTGGTGGGGAAGTAGTGCAGCAGCCCCTGCTGGCTCAGGCCTACCCGCTCGGCCACCGCGCCCAGCGTGGTGCCGCGGTAGCCGCGTTCGGCGATCACTTCGAGAGTGGCCCGGAGGATCTCCGTCCGCCGCTCCGCGGTTCTGGCCCGCACCATTGTTTCCTTTCGGCGCACTGTGCTGTCGGTCCTTCCAGCAGGACCGTACGCCATTCCATGGATAACAGCCTGATAACGAATCCTACTGCTCTACAGGGGATGGAGTCAGTATGGAGAATCCAGCAGACAACCTCGACGAGGAGGTACGGCCGTGGCAGACGCGTCCGCCCCGATCCATCCCGATGCGGTCCGTGAGGCCGCGGTCGATGCGGCGCTGGCCGCACTGGGGCTCGACGACAAGGCCCGGCTGCTGGCAGGCCAGGACATGTGGTCGCTGCCCGCGCTGCCCGCCGTCGGGCTGCGGTCGCTGGTCATGTCCGACGGCCCGATCGGCGTCCGCGGCGTCCGCTGGACCGCCGACGACCCGTCCGTCGCGCTGCCCTCGCCCACCGCGCTCGCCGCGACCTGGGACCCGGCGCTCGCCCGCCGCGCGGGCCGGCTGCTGGCGCAGGAGGCCCGCCGCAAGGGGGTGCACGTCCTCCTCGCCCCGACGGTGAACATCCACCGGTCCCCGCTCGGAGGGCGCCACTTCGAGGCGTACAGCGAGGACCCGTATCTCACCGGCGAGATCGGCACCGGCTATGTGCGGGGCGTCCAGGACGGCGGGGTCGGCACGACCGTCAAGCACTTCGTCGCCAACGACGCCGAGACCGACCGTTTCACCGTCGACAACATCGTCGCCCCGCGCACGCTGCGCGAGATCTACCTCGCCCCGTTCGAACGGATCGTCAAGAACGCCCACCCGTGGGGCATCATGGCCGCCTACAACCAGGTCAACGGCTCCACCATGACCGAGCACCGCCACCTGCAGAACGCGGTGCTGCGCGGTGAATGGGGCTTCGACGGCTTCATCGTCTCCGACTGGCTGGCCGCCCGCTCCACCGCCGCCGCGATCACCGGCGGTCTCGACGTCGCCATGCCGGGCCCGAAGACGGTGTACGGGAAGGTGCTCGCCGACGCGGTACGGGCCGGCGAGGTCGACGAGTCCGTCGTCGACGGGGCGGTACGCAACGTCCTCCGGCTCGCCGCCCGCGTCGGCGTCCTGGACGGCGCCCCGCCCGTCGTCGACCCGGCGGACCGCCCCACGGGCATCGACGGCGACGCGCTCGCCCGTGAGGTCGCCCGCCGCTCCTTCGTCCTCGTGCGCAACGAACGCGCCGCGCTCCCCGTCGACCCGTCCGCCGTCCGCAGGGTCGCTCTCAGCGGCGCGCTCGCCCGCGACGCCCGCGTCCTCGGCGGCGGCTCCGCCCAGGTCTTCCCGCACCACGTCGTCTCGCCGCTCGACGGACTGACCGCAGCCCTGCCCGATGACGTGCTCGACTACCGTGTGGGCGCCGACCCGAACAGCGAACTCGCCCCCGCCGAGAAGGGCTTCGAGCTCCGGGCCGTCTGCCGCGACGCGTCGGGCGCGGTCCTCGCCTCGGCCCCGCTGCGCAGTGGCACCGTCCAGTGGATCGGCGACGACCTGCCCGAGGGGGTGACCCACGAGACGCTGCACAGCGTCGAGATCACCGGCACCTTCGTCCCGCGCGAGACCGGCGAGCACCTCTTCGGCACCCGCGGCACCGGAGCGCTCACGCTCGCCGTCGCGGGCGAGACCCTCTACGACGACGTCCACCGGGTCACCGGCTCCGCTGACCCCGGCGAGGCGTTCTTCGGCAATCCCGTGGAGCGCGGCGGCGTCACGCTCACCGCGGGAGTCCCCGTCGACGTCTCCCTGCGGCAGGTTCCCGAGACCCTGGGCGCCGATTCGCCGATCCCGGGCGTCTCGTTCTCCTTCTGCCACCTCGGCCCGCGCCGCGACCCCGGTGAGCTGATCGCCGAGGCCGTCGAGGCGGCCCGCGCCGCGGACACCGCGATCGTCGTCGTCGGCACCACCGAACGCGTCGAGTCCGAGGGGTTCGACCGCACCGGTCTGCGGCTCCCCGGCCACCAGGACGACCTGGTCCGGGCCGTCGCCGCCGCCAACCCGAACACCGTCGTCGTCGTCAACTCCGGTTCCCCGGTGGAACTTCCCTGGCGCGACGAGGTGGCCGCGGTGCTGCTCAGCTGGTTCCCCGGCCAGGAGGGCGGCGCGGCGCTCGCCGACGTCCTGCTCGGCGTCGAGGAGCCGGGCGGCCGGCTGCCCACCACCTGGCCGGACCGGCTCGCCGACGTCCCGGTCTCCCGCACCACCCCCACCGACGGCCTGCTCCGCTACGACGAGGGCGTCTTCGTCGGCTACCGGGCCTGGGAGAAGGCGGGCACCGCCCCCGCGTACCCCTTCGGTCACGGTCTCGGCTACACCACCTGGGAGTACGAGTCCCTGGTGGCCACCCCCGACTCGGCCACCGTGCGCCTGCGCAACACCGGCACCCGGGCCGGTGGTGAGACGGTCCAGCTCTACCTGGCCCCGCAGTCCGCCCCGGCCTCCGGCGCCGAACGCCCGGCCCGCAGGCTGGCCGGCTTCGCCCGCGTCGAGGCGGCGCCCGGCGAGAGCGTCGAGACCGTGATCGAACTGGACCGCCGCGGGTACGAGATCTGGGACGAGCAGGCGCACGCGTGGAGCCCGGTGCCCGGCACGTACGAGGTGCAGGCGGCACACTCGCTCGGCGACGTACGCCTGACGACGACCACGGAGATCAAGGAGTAGGCGGCCCCCGGCCGGGTGGAGCCCCGAGCGGTACCTGAACCCGCCCGGGGCTCTTCCCCTGCCGGAAGGTCCCGTCAGCGCACCGAGAACCCGTACACGGTCGTCGACGCGTACTCCTCGCCGGGCCGCAGCACCGTGCTCGGGAACTCCGGCCGGTTCGGTGAGTCCGGGAAGTGCTGCGTCTCCAGGGCGATCCCGTCGCAGGGCGCGTACGGCTGCCCGTCGAAGTGGTCGGCGGTGTACAGCTGCATACCGGGTTCGGTCGTGGTGATGGTCAGCACGCGCCCCGATCCCGGGTCGCACAGCTCGGCCGCGGGGCCCCGCGCCCCCTCGTCCAGCACGAAATTGTGGTCGTAGCCCACACCCACCGTGCGCGTCTCGCGGAAGTCGAACCGGGTGCCGTCCACCGGCAGGAACTCACCGGTCGGCAGTGATTCGGCGTCCACCGGGGTGATCCGCCCGGCCGCGATCCGCAGCGTGTGTCCGGCGGCGCTGCCGCTGCCCGCGCCGGCCAGGTTCCAGTACGTGTGATTGGTCAGGTTCAGCACGGTCGGCGCGTCCGTCGTGGCCCGGTACGCGATGCGCAGCGCCCCGTCCTCGTCCAGGGTGTACGCCGCCGAGACCGCCAGCCGCCCCGGGAAGCCCTCCTCGCCGTCCTCCGCCACCAGGGACAGCTCGACGCCGCCGGAGATCTCCCGCGCGTCCCACACCCGCTTGTCGAAGCCGCGGGCCCCGCCGTGCAGATGGTTGCGCCCCTCGTTCCGGGTGATCCGGTGGGTCCGCCCGTCGAGGTCGAAGGAGGCGCCCGCGATCCGGTTCGCGTACCGCCCGACCAGCGCGCCGAAGTAGGGGCTCGAGAAGGTTTCGTACGCCGCGGGCTCCGGGAACCCGAGCGCCACCTCGGCCCGTACCCCGTCCCGCCCCGGCACCTCGACCGACTGCACGACACCGCCGTACGTCAGGACCCGTACCCGCGTACCGGCCCGTTCCAGCGTCCAGCGGTGGACGGCCGTTCCGTCCGCGAGGGTGCCGAAGAGGTCCGTATGTATCGCCGTGCTGCTCAAACCCGTTTCCATGATCACGGACCTTAGACCACGGGGCGGCGAGCTACGCCGAGGGCTTCCGCGCCGTCACCTCGCGGTAGGCGATCTCCGCCAGCCTGGCCTGGCCGTTGCGCCCCGGATGGAACCAGTCCCACTGGCTGAGCTGTTCTCCGGTGAACCGGTAGTCGAAGACCGCCCCGCCGTCGTACCGGCAGCGCAGATCCTTCGCGCACACCTCGCGCAGCACCTCGTTGTACGCCACCACCCGCTCCTGCACCGAGGAGCGGCGCGCCACGGCCCCGGCGCTCATGTCATCCGCCTGGCCCAGCATCGACTTGCAGATCCCCAGCTTCCAGATCTGCCGGCCCAGGGGATTGCCGCGCCCCGTCGACCAGAGACGCTTGAGATCGGGCACGCTCGACACGTACACCTGGGTCTTCGGCGCCTTGGCGCGCAGCCGGCGCATCGATGCCTCGAAGGACGCCCGGAAGTCCGCCACCGGCGTCATCAGGCTCGCCGAGTCCCGGCAGGCGTCGTTGGCGCCGATCATCACCGTCACCAGATCCGGTCTCTGCTCCGCGGCCAGCGCCATCTGCTCCGGCAACTGGGAGATCCTGGCGCCCGTTTCGGCGTGGTTCCAGCTGTGCGCGGCCGCGCCGGAGGGACCCAGCAGCCGCACCGCGAGGCTCCGGACCCGGCTGTCGGTGCCGGTCGCCCAGGACACCTCGGGGCAGTCGGTCAGCACGGAACAGGCGTCGAAACCACGGGTGATGGAGTCCCCGACGGCCGCGACCGACTCCGGACTGCGGTCCCAGACGGGCGTCGGCGTGACGGACGGACGGTGGCTCCCGGCGGCCGCCTCGCCGGCCGTCCCGTCCTTCCCGGCGTCGCAGCCGGCCAGCGCCGCCACGGCGACCACCGGAAGCACCGTCAGCACGGCGGCAGCGGTGCGCGAACGGCGGCCAGCGGAACGATTCTGCATTCCTTCTCCCCTCCCGTTTATGCCCCCGGCAATCGCGCATAGCCCCAGGCGGCAGGCGTGCGCGCCCTGCCGGGTGAAAGCTGTGCGAATCATGGGCCCAGGACCGACGGTACGTCACACCTGGGGCGCCGCAGCACGGTAGCTTTTCCCCGTCGAACCAGTGCCGCGTTCCGCCACCCGGCTCCACTTGGGTGGCTTCGTATCATCACATCACGTCACATACTGTCCCTTTTCTGGAGATTCACTCCCGATGCTGTTTACTGACAACAACCTCGGGAGCCGGCCGGGAAGAGGCGGTGCGGGCGCGAGGCCGCTGGGGAAGGCGAACCTCGTCCCACACTGGAGGTCCCGGTGACGACACGTGGAGTTCTGTACGTTCACTCCGCACCGCGCGCGCTCTGCCCACATGTCGAATGGGCGGTGGCGGGTGTCCTCGGTGTGCGGGTCCAACTGGACTGGATCAGACAGCCGGCCTCGCCCGGCACCTGGCGGTCCGAGTTCTCCTGGAAGGGCGCCGCAGGCACCGCGTCGAAGCTCGCCTCCGCGCTGCGGGGGTGGGATCTGCTGCGCTTCGAGGTGACGGCGGAGCCCTGCGCGACGGCGGAGGGCGAGCGCTACAGCTCCACGCCCGAGCTGGGCATCTTCCACGCGGTCACCGGCATGCACGGTGACATCCTCGTGCCGGAGGACCGGCTGCGGGCCGCGCTGGCCCGGTCCGTGCGGGGGGAGTCGGAGCTGGAGGCGGAGATCGCCAAACTTCTCGGCAAGCCCTGGGACGACGAGTTGGAGTCGTTCCGGCATGCGGGGGAGGGAGCGCCGGTGCGGTGGCTCCACCAGGTCGTCTGACGCCTGGACGGGCGCAGGAGCGCCGACGCGCGGGCGGGTTCTCCGCCCTGCCCCTTTCCGGATCCGGGGAATTGCCCGGGGTCCGTCCCTCCGTCGCCCGGAGGGCCCGGCCGTCCGCCGGGCCGGGACCGGCAGGACGCCGCCCACCCCGCGCGACGGACGAGGCCCGCCTCCCGGAACGGGTGGCGGACCTCGGTGTACGGCTTCGGCGAGCGGGGCGTCAGACGCTGCGGAACGCCAGCACCACGTTGTGTCCTCCGAACCCGAAGGAGTTGTTGATCGCCGCGATCGATCCCTCGGGCAGCGGCCGGGGCTCGTCGCGCACGATGTCCGCCTCCACCGCGTCGTCGAGGTTCTCCACGTTGATCGTCGGCGGAGCCATCCGGTGGTGCAGCGCCAGGACCGTCGCGACGGTCTCGATGCCGCCCGCGCCACCGAGCAGGTGACCGGTCATCGACTTCGTCGCGGAGATCGCGACGTGGTCGAGGTCTTCGCCCAGGACCTTGCGCAGAGCCTTCAGCTCCGCGACGTCGCCCTGCGGCGTCGACGTGGCGTGGGCGTTCAGGTGCACGACCTCCGACGGCTTGAGATCCGTCTGGTCGAGCAGGTTCTGCATCGCGGCAGCGATACCGCGCCCGGTGGGCTCGGGCTGGGCGATGTGGTGGGCGTCCGCGGACAGCCCCTGGCCCAGCACCTCGCAGTAGACCTTGGCGCCGCGCGCGGCAGCGTGCTCCGCGGACTCCAGGACCACGACGCCCGCGCCCTCACCGAGGACGAAGCCGTCCCGGGCGGTGTCGTACGGACGAGACGCCTTCTCGGGCTCGTCGTTGCTCTTGGACATCGCCATCATGTTGGCGAACGCCGCGATCGGCAGCGGGTGGATGGCCGCCTCGGTACCACCGGCGAGAACCACGTCGGCGCGGCCGGTGCGGATCATCTCGACGGCGTACCCGATGGCCTCGGCGCCCGACGCGCAGGCGGAGACCGGGGTGTGGACGCCGGCCTGGGCGTTGACCTCCAGGCCGACATTGGCGGCCGGGCCGTTCGGCATGAGCATGGGCACGGTGTGCGGGGAGACGCGGCGGACGCCCTTCTCCTTCAGCACGTCGTACTGGTCGAGCAGGGTGATCACGCCACCGATACCGGAGGCGATGACCGAACCGAGCCGCTCGGGCTCGATGTTCTCGTCCTCACCGGCCTTGCCGGTGAAGCCGGCGTCGGCCCACGCCTCGCGGGCCGCGATCAGCGCGAACTGCGCCGAGCGGTCCAGCTTGCGGGCGAGCGGGCGGGGCAGGACGTCGCCCGGGTCGACGGCCGCGAGGGCGGCGATCCGGACAGGCAGTTCGGCGAAACGTTCGCCCTCGAGAGGCTTGACGCCGGAGCGACCGGCCATCAGACCTTCCCAGGTCGAGGCGGCGTCGCCACCCAGCGGAGTCGTTGCGCCGATACCGGTGACGACCACGGTGCGATTGGTCGAGTTCACTGGAAAATCTTCTCCACGTGTAGAGGGTCGTGAATCAGCGGCGCCACCGCCGGGTGGCGACACACGAGCCGGCTGGATCAGGCCTGGTGCTTCAGGATGTACTCGGCGGCGTCGCCGACCGTCTTGAGGTTCTTGACGTCCTCGTCGGGGATCTTGACGTCGAAGCGCTCTTCGGCGGCGACGACGACCTCGACCATGGACAGCGAGTCGACGTCCAGGTCGTCGGTGAAGGACTTGTCCAGCTGGACGTCCTCGACCGGGATACCGGCGATCTCGTTGACGATCTCGGCGAGACCGGTGACGATCTCTTCCTGGGTGGCGGCCATGTTGGCGCTCCTTCGATGTGTTTCTGCAGGGTTCTGACGTCCGGACCGGAAGGTCCGGTGTGCCTAGGGGAGAGTAACGACCGTCGCGGCGTAGACGAGACCCGCCCCGAAGCCGATGACGAGTGCGGTGTCGCCGCTCTTCGCCTGACCGGTCGCCAGGAGCCGCTCCATAGCGAGCGGGATCGAGGCGGCGGAGGTGTTGCCGGTGGTCTCCACGTCACGGGCGACCATGACGTGCTCCGGCAGCTTCAGGGTCTTCACCATCGAGTCGATGATCCGCATGTTGGCCTGGTGCGGGATGAAGACGTCCAGGTCTTCCGGGGCGATCCCGGCCGCGTCCAGCGCCTGCTGGGCGACCTTCGCCATCTCGAAGACGGCCCAGCGGAAGACCGCCTGGCCCTCCTGCGTGATGGCCGGGAACTTGACCTCGCCCTGCTCGTTGAGCGGCAGCTTCGAGACATCGCCGACGTGGAAGTCGTTCCACGCCACGGTCTGCTTGATCGTCTCGGACTTGTCGCCCTCGGAGCCCCAGACCGTCGGGCCTATGGCGGGCACCTTGGAGGGGCCGACGACGACCGCTCCCGCACCGTCGCCGAACAGGAACGCCGTGGCGCGGTCGGTGAGGTCGGTGAGGTCGCTGAGCCGTTCCACGCCGATGACGAGGACGTACTCCGCCGAGCCCTCGACGACCATGCCCTTGGCCAGGGTCAGACCGTAGCCGAACCCGGCGCAGCCGGCCGAGATGTCGAACGCGGCGGGCTTGCCCGCACCGACCTTGTGGGCGATCTCGGTCGCGATGGCCGGGGTCTGCTTGAAGTGCGAGACGGTGGAGACGACGACGGCGCCGATCTGCTCGGGCGTGATCCCGGCGTCGGCGATCGCCTTGCCGGACGCCTCCACGGACATCGCGGCCACGGTCTCCTCCTCGGAGGCCCAGTGGCGGCTGGCGATACCGGAGCGGGAGCGGATCCACTCGTCCGACGAGTCGATCGTCTCGAGGATGACCTCGTTGGGCACGACGCGGATCGGACGGTAGCCGCCGACGCCCATGATCCGCGCGTACGGGGCGCCCTGGCTGGGCTTGATCTTCGACATGCTCTCGGGCTCCTTAGGCGTCTGCGTGCTCAGCGATGAGCGCGCGGGCCGCGTCGAGGTCGTCGGGGGTCTTGAGCGCGAGGGTCCGCACCCCGGGCAGCGCCCGCTTGGCGAGACCGGTCAGGGTCCCACCGGGGCAGGCCTCGATGAGCGTGGTGACGCCCAGAGCCTTGAACGTCTCCATGCACAGGTCCCAGCGGACCGGGTTGGCGACCTGGCCGACCAGCCGGGAGACGACCTCGGCACCGGTGTCGACCGTCCGGCCGTCGGCGTTCGAGACATACGTCACAACCGGGTCGGAGACCTTCAGTGCCGCGGCGGCCTCGCGGAGCCGGTCGACCGCGGGAGCCATGTGGTGCGTGTGGAACGCGCCGGCGACCTTGAGGGGCACCACGCGGCGCACGCCAGCGGGCATGTCCTCGGTCAGTGCGGCGATCTGAGCGGCGGTGCCGGCGGCGACGATCTGGCCGCCCCCGTTGACGTTCGCCGGGGTCAGACCGAGCTTCTCCAGGTGCGGAACCGTCACCTCGGGGTCGCCGCCGAGCAGCGCGGCCATACCGGTCTCGGTGACGGCGGCGGCGTCGGCCATGGCGAGCCCACGGGTGCGTACGAGGCGGAGCGCGGCTTCGTCGTCCAGTACGCCGGCGAGGGCCGCGGCGGTGATCTCACCAACGCTGTGACCTGCGACGACGCCGGGTGAGGCGTCGAGCGCTGCGGCGGACAGCAGACCCGCGGCGACCAGCAGCGGCTGAGCCACCGCGGTGTCGCGGATCTCGTCCGCGTCCGCCTTGGTGCCGTAGTGGGCAAGGTCGAGCCCGATGGCGTCGGACCAGGCCGCGATGCGGTCGGTGGCACCGGGGAGGTCGAGCCAGGGGGTCAGGAAGCCGGGCGTCTGAGCGCCTTGGCCGGGAGCGACGAGTACGAGCACCCTCACACTCTCTCTTGTGAACGGTCCTGAACGCCCGTGGGGACAGGGACGAAGAACCGAAGGGGGAATTGTTGATGTCCGACAAAAGTCTAGGACTGGCCGTCCCGACCGGCCAGGCGCCCCAGGATCAGGGCGATTCGTAGCGTGAACGCCGAGCGGACATCGGAGGGCGACCACCCGGTGACGTCTGTCACACGTCGGAGCCGGTAGCGCACGGTGTTGGGGTGGACGAACAGCATCCGGGCGGCGCCTTCCAGGCTGCTCGCCTGCTCCAGATACACACTCAGCGTTTCGAGCAGCGCCGAGCCCGCCTCCTCCAGCGGTCTGTAGATCTCCTCCACCAACTGATCGCGCGCGGCGGGGTCACCCGCGATGGCGCGCTCCGGCAGCACATCGTCGGCCAGGACGGGCCGGGGGGCGTCCTGCCAGGCGCTGCACGCCTTGAGTCCGGCGGCGGCGGCCTGGGCGGACCTGGTGGCCGCCAGCAGGTCGGGCACCACGGGCCCGGCGACGACGGGGCCGGCCGCGTACGGGCCGATCAGGGCCTTCGCGACATGCAGCGGGTTGTCGCTGCCGCCCGCGATGACGACCAGACGGCTGCCGAGCACCCCGGTCAGCACCTGGAGTTTGGCGTGACGGGCGGCGCGCCGGATCGCCTCGACGGTCAGTTCGCTGTCGCCGTCGGGGGCCGTGCCGAGGACCACGCAGACGTGTTCGGGGGAGTTCCAGCCGAGCGCGGCCGCCCGTGAGACGGCGCCCTCGTCGGCCTCCCCGGACAGCACCGCGTTCACCACGAGCGATTCCAGCCGGGCGTCCCAGGCGCCGCGCGCCTCGGCGGCCTGCGCGTAGACCTGGGCGGTGGCGAAGGCGATCTCCCGTGCGTAGACGAGCAGCGCCTCGCGCAGCACCGACTCGTCGCCGGGCGCCGCGACCTCCTCGATCGCGGCCTCCATGACCTCGATCGTCGTCCGCACCATCTCGACGGTCTGGCGCAGCGTGATCGCCCGGGTCAGCTCGCGCGGGGCCGTGCCGAACACATCGGTGGAGATGGCCTGCGGGGTCTCCGGATGCCGGAACCACTCGGTGAAGGCGGCGATTCCGGCCTGGGCCACGAGGCCGATCCAGGACCGGTTCTCCGGTGGCATCGCCCGGTACCAGGGCAGCGACTCGTCCATGCGGGCGATCGCGTTCGCGGCCAGCCGGCCGGAGGACTGCTCCAGTCGCTTCAGAGTCGCGGCATGCAGGTGGGCGTCGTTCGCAGCGGGCTGCTCAGGATCGGATCGGGGCACGGACACAAGATTGCCTTATCGGGCCACGGGCGCGGAGGGCCGGGGCCACCGCGGGTCGTACCGCCCGGTAGCGGACGGGCGGCCGCGGGCCGGGACACGGGGGCGCCGGGCCGGGCTACCGTGGACCCGTGATTTCCGTACAGCGCGCCGACGACCGGTACACGGGCGGGGACGAGGAGGCCGGCATCATGTCCCGGCACGCGTTCTCCTTCGGCAGCTTCTACGACCCGGACAACCTGCGCTTCGGAGCGATCCTGGCCTGCAACGAGGAACGGCTGGCACCCGGCTCGGGCTTCGACGAACACCCCCACAGCCACACCGAGATCGTCACCTGGGTCGTCGAGGGCGAGCTGACCCACCGCGACTCGGCCGGGAACGCCACGGTCGTGCGTGCCGGGGACGTCCAGCACCTCAGCTCCGCCGCCGGGGTCCGCCACGTCGAACGCAACGACGGAGACGTTCCGCTGACGTTCCTTCAGATGTGGCTGGCGCCGCTGGAACCGGGCGGCTCCCCCTCGTACACGACCGTCCCCGGCATCGCCGACTCCACCCCGTACGCCCTCCCGGAAGCCGGCGCGATGCTGCATGTGCGCAGGCTGGCCGCCGGGGAGCGCACGGCGGTGCCGGACGCGGCGCGGGCGTACGTACACGTGATCGGCGGCGAGGTCCGGCTCGGCGGCGAGAGGCTCTCCCCGGGGGACGCGGCGCGGATCACCGGTGCGGTGGGGCTGGAGCTGGTGGCCGAGGCGCCGGCCACGGCGCTGGTGTGGGAGCTGTCGGGCTGAGCGGTGCCCGGGCCGGAGCCGGCTGAGGGCGCTACCCCGCGGTACGTGCGAGCTCCGCGAGCACCGCGTCCGTGAGCGGCGGCCAGACCTCGGCCGCCCACGGGCCGAAGGCCCGGTCGGTCAGGGCGACGCAGGCCGCACCCGCGGCCGGGTCGATCCACAGGAACGTACCGGACTGGCCGAAGTGCCCGAAGGTCGCCGGGGACGAGGCAGCGCCCGTCCAGTGCGGTGACTTGTGGTCCCGGATCTCGAATCCGAGGCCCCAGTCGTTGGGGTTCTGGTGACCGTAGCCCGGCAGGACGCCCTTCAGGCCGGGGTGCACGACGGTCTGCGCGGCCAGCACCGTGCGCGGATCGAGCAGCCGCGGAGCCTGCACCTCCGCAGCGAACCGCACCAGGTCGTCGACGGTCGAGACGCCGTCCCGGGCCGGGGAGCCGTCCATCGTGGTCGACACCATCCCCAGCGGCTCCAGGACCGCCTGGCGCACGTACTCGGCGAACGGGATGTCGGTGGCCTTGGCGATGTGGTCGCCCAGCACCTCGAAACCCGCGTTGGAGTAGAGCCGCCGGGTGCCCGGGGCGGCCGTCACCCGGTGTTCGTCGAAGGCGAGTCCGCTGGTGTGCGCGAGCAGGTGCCGGACGGTGGAGCCCTCGGGACCGGCCGGTTCGTCGAGTTCGACGGCGCCTTCCTCGTACGCCACCAGCGCGGCGTAGGCGGCGATCGGCTTGGTGACGGAGGCCAGCGGGAAGCGGTGCCCGGTCGGCCCATGGGTGCCGACGACGGTACCGTCCGCTCGTACGACGGCCGCTGCCGTGGTGGGGACGGGCCAGTTCTCGATCATCGCCAGGCTCTGCATGACTACGAGGGTAAGACCTGCCGCCGAAGCGCTGTGATCCGGCCGGTGGCCGGAAAACTCATCACCGGTCCCGCTTGCTTCGAGTGCACTCCAAGGTCCTAGCGTGGGGGCCATGACGGTGATGGAGAGCACTTCGGTACGGACGGACACCTGCGCCTCGGCCCCGCGGGCGCATCCCCGCCCCGAGGGCCAGGACCGGTACACCATCAGCGAGGTCGCGTCCTTCACCGGACTCACCGCGCACACGCTGCGCTGGTACGAGCGGATCGGGCTGATGTCGCACGTGGACCGCTCGCACACCGGGCAGCGCCGTTTCACCAACCGCGACCTGGACTGGCTCGCCTTCGTCTCCAAGCTGCGGCTGACCGGGATGCCGGTCGCCCACATGGTCAGGTACGCGGAGCTGCTGCGCGAGGGCGAGCACACGTTCGAGGAGCGGCAGGAACTGCTGGAGGCGACCCGCCGCGACGTGAGGACGCGGATCGCGGAGCTCCAGGACACCCTCGCCGTCCTCGACCACAAGATCGAGTTCTATGCGGGCGCCCGACGGGCGCCGGAAAGGCCTTGTAGCTGATGACTGACAACAAGATCGCCACTGTGGAGCTCGGGAACGGCGGCCCGCAGGTCGGCGTGCAGGGGCTCGGCTGCATGGGCATGAGCGAGTTCTACGGGGACACCGACGAGACCGCGGCCAGGGACACCCTGGAAGGGGCGCTGGAGGCCGGCGTCACGCTCTTCGACACCGCCGACATCTACGGCAGCGGTGCCAACGAGACGTTCCTCGCCCCCTTCGTCGGGGTGCACCGTGACGAGATCACGCTCGCCACGAAGTTCGCCATCGAGCGCAGGGACGACGACCCCCGGTACCGGGCGGTGCGCAACGACCCGGCGTACATCCGTCAGGCCGTCGAGGACAGCCTGCGCCGCCTGAACACCGATGTCATCGACCTGTACTACATGCACCGCCGTGACCCGGCCGTCCCGCTGGCCGAGTCCGTCGGCGCGATGGCCGAGCTGGTGCAGCAGGGCAAGGTCAAGCAGCTGGGGCTCAGCGAGGTGACCGGCGCGGAGCTGCGCGAGGCGTACGCGGTGCATCCGATCGCCGCACTGCAGTCCGAGTGGTCGCTGTTCAGCCGGGACGTCGAGCGCAGCGCGGTGGCCGCGGCGGCCGAGCTCAGCGTGACCTTCGTGCCGTACTCGCCGCTCGGCCGCGGCTTCCTGACCGGGGCGTTCGCGGACGCGGGCAAGGAGCTGTCGAAGGACGACTTCCGGCAGTACCAGCCCCGCTTCACCGGTGACAACGCGAAGAAGAACGCCGCCCTGCTGGAGCCCGTCCACAAGATCGCCGCGGCGCACGGCGCGACGGCCGCGCAGGTGGCGCTCGCCTGGGTGCAGCAGCGCGCCGAGGTGCACGGCCTGACCGTGGTGCCGATCCCCGGAACCCGCAAGCGCAGCCGGCTGCTGGAGAACCTCGGGGCGACCCGGCTCACCCTCACGCCGGAGGAGCTGGCCCTGCTGGAGCCGATCGCCGGGCAGGTCGCGGGCGACCGCTACCCGGACATGAGCTCCACCTCGGCGGCGCGCGAGTAGCCGTCCGCCGGCGCCCGGGAGCCCCGGGCGCCGGACGGGCGGGTCCACCCGGCCCGTCCGGCTACAGCTCCGCGAGCAGTTCGGCCTTCTTCGCGCTGAACTCGTCGTCCGTCACCAGCCCCGCCCGGTGCAGTTCCCCGAGATGCCGGATCCGCTCCGCGACGGCCGCCGGATCGCGCAGCACCGCGCCCACCGGCACGGCCGCCGCCAGCGGCACGGACTGCTTGCTGCGTACGGACTCCAGTACGGCCGCGGCGAACGGCAGAGACTCGTGCACCGGGCCGTACCCCAGCCCGAAGATCACCGCGGCCGGGTCCTGATCGGCCTGGGTGGGCCGGGGACCCGCCGCAGGCGGACCGGCTGCGGCGTCCGGGCGGATCGCGCCGTGCCCCGTACCCGCGACCGCCGACGGCCCCGTACTCTCCGCGCCCCGCGGCACGAGCCGCAGGTAGCCGTCGAACGCCTCGGGCGACCGCCACTCGACCCCGCTCAGCTCGGCCACCGGGAACGTCTGGTCGCCCGCCTTCCACTTCGCGGTGGAGGCACCCGTCCAGAACCAGCGGAAGAAGATCCGGTCGCCGTCGAAACTGGCCCTGCCGTCGTAGGCCTTGAACCGCATCGGCGCCTCGGGGGCCGCGACCATGAAGCGTTCGGCGGGCTCCGCCGCGTCCGGCCCGAGCAGCGCGCGCAGCTCGTCCGCGTAGTACTCGGCGAGCGTCCCGCGTTCGGCGGGCAGCACCAGCCGGTACGGATCGCTGTCGGTCTTCAGCTGCCCTGCCGCGGCCTCCAGCAGAGGATCGGCCCCGGGTCTCGGCACCGCGTGCAGCACCACCGTGCCCCGCTTGCCCGGGGTCAGCGTCACCGACGACAACGCCGCGTGCGGGATGCGGCGTTCGCGCAGACTCTGGAAGAGTCTCGGCGCGCGTATTCCCCGTTCGAAGCGGATGAGCACGGAGTCGGTGTCGAACTCCCAGGTGGCATGAATTCCGGCCAGCACATCACCCATGTGGCTCATCGTATGCGGCACTCGCCCGCACGTCCCCCCCTCGGCATACGCCGCGATTCGTGCTCCGCCACGGTTTCTACGCGCGTCAGGCGCCTTCGGTGCCGGAAATATTCTCGTGGCAGGCGCTGCCGGCGCTTGCACAGGTCACCGAGGAGTACGCGCCGACGCCGATGGCGGCGAAGTTGCTGAGGCTCTCGGTGCCCGGCACGAAATAGCCGCTGTGCCCGATCGCGTCGCCCGCCGAGACGATGCGCGCGCCGAAGCCCCGGTCCACCGGATCGGCACCGTGGCCGAGCCCGCCGACCTCCATGTTCGGTACGTCCTGGATCCAGTCGTCGTGGTCCCGCATCGCCCAGACGTCGGCCGTGGTGTGCAGTTCCGCGGCGTTCTCCACGCGCATGCCGGGGCTGCCCGCGACCGCGATGTCGGTGACCCTGGACGGCAGTTCGTGTGCGGCGACGCCGCACAGCACGGAGCCGTAGCTGTGGCAGAACAGCGAGATCTTCGCCGTGCCGGGCAGCGCGCCCACGAGCGCGGTCAGCCGGACCGCACCGCGCTCGGCGAGATTCCCCAGGGCCGCGTCCATGCCGATCCCGGCGGGCGCGGTGTAGTCGGCCCAGGCGATGACGGCGGTCCGGGTGCCGGGCCGGGCGGCGCGCTCCGCCGAGTACAGCGATTTCGCCATGCCGACGGGTGCGGCGTTGACCTTCGACCCGGTCCGCTCCAGGGTCAGCAGATTGGTCTCGACGCCGGGCACGACCAGCGAGATCCGGTCGGCCCTGTCGAGGTCGCCGAAGACCTCGGCCGCGCGGCCCTTCCCCGACGGGTCGAAGGAGAGGAAGTGCCGGCCGGGGGTCAGCATCGACCGGAAGCGCTCCATCCGGCGCAGCGCGTCCCCCCGGCCGTCCGGGGAGAGCCTGACGTCGTGCATGCGCTGCCGTTCGACCGTCTCCGCCTGCACCAGGGCCCGCCGGTTGGCCTCGTAGCGCAGGGTGACCGGGGCGCCGTTCATGTTGCCGACGACCAGCGGGTACTTGTCGGCGAGCGCGGTGCGCTGCGCGGCGGTGAGCGCGGCGAAGAACTTCGCCAGCCGGTACGGGGGCGCATCGACGTCCGGCAGCGCGTGGCCCGCTATCCGGGCGCGCGTCCACGAGGCGAGTGCGATGTCACGTGGCTCGTCGGACGGTTGGTGACGCACGGCGGTCCAGCCGGTGGTCGCCAGCATCACGAACACGACCGCGACGGCGAGCAGGGCGCGCCATGCGGTGAGCGTGGGGGAGGAGTCGAAGGAAGTCACTGCCGCCCACATTAGGAGACGCGCGACGGCGACCGTCAAGCGGGTGACACACTTCACTCCACTCCGGGGAATTGGGGCGGATTTCCCTCACGCTCCGTGCGTGCGCCCGGCACCCTCCGGCGGGATTCCCCGCCCCGCGGTCGCTCACGGGGCCCTGATGGCACGGTAGTTGTGAGGTCCGTCATGTGTACCTATGAGGCATTCGGCACACGGGTGCGCGGAACTATCGGGCGGAAGCCGTGGGTGACGCAGCCGGCTGTTCGGTCGTCGCGCGCCAGTTCCCCGTGAGCGCCGGGCCCAGCCGGTCCAGATAGGTCTCAGTCAGCTCGCGCAGCGACTCCACGCTGGCGTCCGCCCCCCGCCCCCACAGCTGCCCGGTCACCCGCATCACTCCGCAGAACGCGGCGACGGCGACCCGCGGCCGCGGGTCCGTCCGGACGTCGAGACCCTCGCGCCGGGCGATCACTTCGGCGATCTCGTTCTCCAGGTCGATGCTGCGCCGCAGATGGGCCGCGAGCAGAGAAGGGGTCGACTCGATCATCTGGTACGTGCGCATGTGGAGTTCGACCGTGATGATTTCCTCGATGGCCTCGCCGATGCTGTTCCAGGCGCACAGGACCGCGCTGCGCATGGCCTCGAAAGGGGGCTCCGCGGCGGGGCGTCGGCGCAGCTCGGAGAGGAAACGCGACTCGACCATCTCCTGCACGGCAAAGGCGGTCTCCTCCTTGCCGGCGAAGTGGCGGAAGAAGGTGCGCTGGGAGACCTCGACGGCGTCGACGATCTCGTCGACGGTGGTCTCCTCGTACCCCTGGGTGGCGAAGAGATCGAGGGCGGCGTGCAGCAGGGCGTCCCGGGTGCGTCGTTTCTTGCGTTCGCGCAGCCCGGTCGGGTGCACGGCCTGGTGCCCATCGGTCACGGAAGTGGTCCTCTTTCCCCTGCTTTGTCCAGCTCAGCCTACCTGTGAGCTACGTGACAGTTACCGGCTTGTGAAATGGTTCATCAACTGTCAGCGACTGACACTAATCTTGTGGCATGACTAGTCAGACCACCGTCGAAAAGGCGTCGCGGGAGCCGCAGGACAGCGCCGCGCCCGTACCTGTCAAGGGGCTGCGCGGCCACCCCTGGCTGACGCTGTTCTCCGTGGCCATCGGCGTGATGATGGTCGCGCTCGACGGCACGATCGTCGCGATCGCCAACCCAGCGATCCAGAGCGACCTGCACGCCTCGATCGCCGACGTCCAGTGGATCACCAACGGCTACATGCTCGCGCTCGCGGTCTCCCTGATCACCGCGGGCAAACTCGGTGACCGGTTCGGCCACCGTCAGACCTTCCTCATCGGTGTCGTCGGCTTCGCCGCGGCGTCGGGGGCCATCGGCCTCACCAGCAGCGTCGCTCTCGTGATCGCCTTCCGGGTGCTGCAGGGTCTCTTCGGCGCCCTGCTGATGCCCGCCGCGCTCGGCCTGCTGCGCGCCACCTTCCCGGCTGAGAAGCTCAACATGGCGATCGGCATCTGGGGCATGGTGATCGGTGCCTCCACCGCTGGTGGCCCGATCCTCGGCGGTGTGCTCGTCGAGCACGTCAGCTGGCAGTCGGTCTTCTTCATCAATGTGCCGGTCGGTGTGATCGCGCTTCTGCTGGGCCTGGTGATCCTCAAGGACCACCGCGCCGATAACGCGCCGCGCTCCTTCGACATCGGCGGCATCGTGCTGCTGTCGCAGGCGATGTTCTGCCTGATCTGGGCACTCATCAAGGGCGCGGAGTGGGGCTGGGGCGACTACCGGACGCTCGGCTTTCTGGGCGCCGCCGTGGTCCTGTTCGTGGTCTTCGCCTTCTCCCAGAAGAACGTCAGGGAACCGCTGGTACCGCTGGCGATGTTCCGGTCCGTGCCGCTGTCCGCAGGTGTGGTCCTGATGGTGCTGATGGCCTTCGCCTTCTTGGGCGGGCTGTTCTTCGTCACCTTCTACCTCCAGAACGTGCATGGTCTGAGCCCCGTCGACAGCGGTCTGCACCTGCTGCCGCTGACCGGCATGATGATCGTCGCCTCGCCGCTCGCTGGCGTCATGATCACCAAGTTCGGCCCGCGGGTTCCGCTGGTCGGCGGCATGGTGTGCACGGCGGTCGCCATGTTCGGCATGTCGCAGCTGGAGATCGACACCGGCACCGTGACCATGTCGATCTGGTTCGGTCTGCTCGGCCTCGGCCTCGCCCCGGTGATGGTCGGCGCGACCGAGGTCATCGTCGGCAATGCCCCGATGGAGCTCTCCGGGGTCGCGGGCGGTCTGCAGCAGGCCGCCATGCAGGTCGGCGGCAGCCTCGGTACGGCGGCGCTGGGCGCGGTCATGGCCTCCCAGATCGACTCGCAACTGCCCGACAACTGGACGGCCGCGAAGCTTCCTCCCCTTACGCCGGAGCAGCTGGACGCCGCGTCCTCGGCCGTCAAGGTCGGCGTACCGCCGGTGGACGGCAGCACTCCGCCGGAGGTCGCGGCGAAGATCGTGGGCGTCGCCCATGACACGTTCGTGTCGGGCATGAGCACGGCGTTCATGGTGGCCGGCATCGTCGCGGTGATCGCCGCGCTGGTCGCCACGCTCACCAAGCGGGGTGCGAATGCCGAGGCGGGCGCGGGCGCGGGTCACATCTGACCCCCCCGCCGTTCCTCACCGGCCTCGCGCGCCGATCGGGCGCGAGCGGTCAACACCGTGCATACGACAGCCCCGCCGGAGCTCTCCGGCGGGGCTGTCGCCTATCCGGGTGATCCGGCCCGGCACCCCTTCCGGTGGAGCTGTCCCGCAGGTCAGGGTGCGTGCAACTGATCCGCACCACCACGGGGGTTGACTGATATGCGTACGACCGTACTTGCCGCGGCACTGGCCGCCACCGCGCTCACGCCGCAGGCTGTACAGGCGGCACAGCGCACTCCGGCCGCACAGGCCGTGGCGGCCGCACCGGCGCCGCACGCCGCGCCCGTCCGGCTCGGGACCTGCGGGGCGGGTGAACTCTGTCTCTGGGAGAAGCCGGACTTCAGGGGAGCCCGGCAGACCCATGAGCTCTCCACCATCGACATCGAGAGCTGTGTGCCGCTGCCGCCGGGCAGCAGGGTCCAGTCGCTCGCCAACCGCACCGGTCGTCCCGTCACCACCTACCAGTCGGCGGAGTGCGCCGAGACCGGCGAGTTCGAGACCTATCCGGGCGGCGGCACCTGGCTGCCGCAGTCGCCTTACCAGGTCAGGGCCTTCAAGGTCTGGGAGAACTGACGCCGAAGGGCGGCCGGACCAGGAGGTCCGGCCGCCCTTCGTACGCGGTCCGGTGGTGCCTACGCGTCGCCGCCGGCCGCGCCCGGGTCGGCCGCGGTCACATCGAGGAGCTCGTACCGGTCGATCGCCTGCTTCAGCAGCGAACGGTCGACCCGGCCTTCCTTCGCGAGCTCGGTGAGCACCGCGAGGACGATCGACTGCGCGTCGATGTGGAAGAACCGGCGGGCCGCGCCGCGCGTGTCGGCGAAGCCGAAGCCGTCCGCGCCCAGCGACTGGTAGGCGCCGGGCACCCAGCGCGCGATCTGGTCCGGCACGGAACGCATCCAGTCCGAGACCGCCACGAACGGGCCCTCGGAGCCGGAGAGCTTCCGCGTGACGTACGGGACGCGCTGCTCCTCCTCCGGGTGCAGCAGGTTGTACCGCTCCACCTCCACGGCCTCGCGGCGCAGCTCGTTCCAGGACGTCGCCGACCAGATGTCCGCCCTCACGTTCCACTCGTCGGCGAGGATCTGCTGCGCCTCGACCGCCCACGGGACCGCCACACCGGACGCCAGGATCTGGGCCGGGATCTGGCCCCGCTCGCCGCTGCTGTAGCGGTAGACGCCCTTGAGGATGCCGTCGACGTCCACGTTCTCCGGCTCGGCGGGGTGCCGGATCGGCTCGTTGTAGACGGTGAGGTAGTAGAAGACGTCCTCGTTCTCGTCGGGGGTCCCGCCGTACATCCGGCGCAGACCGTCCTTGACGATGTGCGCGATCTCGTAGCCGAACGCCGGGTCGTACGCGACGCAGCCCGGGTTCGTCGAGGCGAGCAGCTGCGAGTGGCCGTCCGCGTGCTGCAGACCCTCGCCGGTCAGCGTCGTACGGCCGGCGGTCGCGCCCAGCACGAAGCCGCGCGCGAGCTGGTCGGCCATCTGCCAGAACTGGTCACCGGTGCGCTGGAAACCGAACATCGAGTAGAAGACGTACACCGGGATCAGCGGCTCGCCGTGCGTGGCGTACGCCGAACCCGCGGCGATCAGCGACGCGGTGCAGCCGGCCTCGGAGATGCCGTCGTGCAGCATCTGACCGGTCGGCGACTCCTTGTACGTGAGCAGCAGATCGCGGTCCACCGACTCGTACTGCTGACCCAGCGGGTTGTAGATCTTCGCGCTCGGGAAGAAGGCGTCCATGCCGAAGGTGCGGTACTCGTCGGGCGCGATCAGCACGAAACGCTTGCCGATCTCCTTGTCCCGCATGAGGTCCTTCAGGATGCGGACGAACGCCATGGTCGTGGCGATCGACTGCTGGCCCGAACCCTTCTTCGCGGTCGCGTACGTCTTGTCCTCGGGGAGGACCAGCGGCTTCGCGCGCACCACGCGGGTCGGGACGTAGCCGCCCAGACCCTTGCGGCGGTCGTGCATGTACTGGATCTCTTCCGAGTCGCGACCCGGGTGGTAGTACGGCGGGTAGCCCTCGTCCAGCTGCTTGTCCGTGATCGGGATGTGCAGCCGGTCGCGGAACCGCTTGAGATCCTCGACCGTGAGCTTCTTCATCTGGTGGGTCGCGTTGCGGCCCTCGAAGTTCGGTCCGAGCGTCCAGCCCTTGACCGTCTGCGCCAGGATCACCGTCGGCTGGCCCTTGTGGGCCTTGGCCGCCGCGTACGCCGCGTACACCTTCCGGTGGTCGTGACCGCCGCGTCCCAGGTGCAGGATCTGGTGGTCGGACATGTCCTTGACCATCTCGCGCAGCCGCGGGTCGTCGCCGAAGAAGTGCTCACGGATGTACGCGCCCGTCTCGGTGGCGTACGTCTGGAACTGGCCGTCCGGCGTGATGTTCAGCTTGTTGACCAGGATGCCCGTGCGGTCCTGTGCGAGCAGCGGGTCCCAGGTGCGGTCCCAGACCAGTTTGATGACGTTCCAGCCGGCGCCGCGGAACTGCGACTCCAGCTCCTGGATGATCTTGCCGTTGCCGCGCACCGGTCCGTCGAGGCGCTGCAGGTTGCAGTTGACCACGAACGTCAGGTTGTCGAGTCCCTCGCGGGCGGCGATGGAGAGCTGGCCCAGCGACTCGGGCTCGTCCATCTCGCCGTCACCGAGGTAGGCCCAGACGTGCGACCGGGAGGTGTCGGCGATGCCGCGCGCCTCCATGTAGCGGTTCATCCGGGCCTGGTAGATCGCGCCGAGCGGGCCGAGGCCCATCGAGACGGTCGGGAACTCCCAGAAGTCCGGCATCAGCCGCGGGTGCGGGTAGCTGGACAGGCCGTTCGGCGCCTTCGACTTCTCCTGGCGGAAGGCGTCGAGCTGCGCCTCGTTCAGCCGGTCCAGCAGGAACGCGCGGGCGTAGATCCCGGGAGAGGCGTGCCCCTGGAAGAAGATCTGGTCGCCGCCCAGACCGTCGTCCTTGCCCCGGAAGAAGTGGTTGAAGCCGACGTCGTACAGCGAGGCGGAGGAGGCGAACGTGGCGATGTGACCGCCGACGCCGATGCCCGGACGCTGGGCGCGCGACACCATCACGGCGGCGTTCCAGCGCGTCGCGTTGAGGACCTTGCGCTCGATCTCCTCGTCGCCGGGGAAGAACGGCTCGTCCTTCGTGGCGATCGTGTTCACGTAGTCCGTGCTGCGCATCTCCGGCACGGCGACACGCTTCTCACGCGCGCGCTCGATGAGCCGGAGCATCAGGTAGCGGGCCCGCTCGCGGCCGCGCTCGTCGACGGCGGCGTCGAGGGAGTCGAGCCACTCCTGGGTCTCCTCAGGATCGAAGTCCGGGACCTGGCTCGGAAGGCCGCCAATGATGATCGGGTTGCGATCGGATCCGGAAGCCACGCTGTTCCTTCGCTGTTCGGTGCTGCGTTACAGGGCCTGGTTACGGGAGGCACGCCCCCGGGATGTATGCATGTACGCCAGCACCATCGTGTACCGCGAGGGCGCAAACGTCATCTCTACCGGGGGGTAACTGTCAGGTGCCGGGTCATTGCGCCCGGTACGCGAGGAGGCTACGGCAGACGGGCCGGAGCAAACCGCAACCATACGCTCAACCCGTCCAAGCGCCCCGAAAGACTGCTCGACTCCGAATGGCGGACCGAAACGGCATAAGCTGTGGAAGGACGTAAAGGGTGTGGACGGCAGCGTCGAGCCCCGCAGCGGACATGCCGAGCGTGCGGCGACGTGGCAGGGAACGTCACCGTTTAGGCGGTCTCGCACGCTGGGTACTTGCGCGATCCGCCGCGCCCGTGTGGACTACGGCCAACGCCCCGCGCACGCGCGTGGCTGAAGCATTTTCCGAAACATGATCAGGAGGCAACCCGTGAGCGCGACCGCGGACCACGCGGAGGAACGGACCAACTCGGCTGCACGGCTGGGGTTCGAGCCCGGACAGGTGGTCCAGGAGATCGGCTACGACGACGACGTCGAGCAGGAGCTCCGTGAGGGCATTGAGGCCACTACCGGCCAGGAACTCGTCGACGAGGACTACGACGACGTCGCTGACGTCGTCCTGCTCTGGTTCCGCGACGAGGACGGCGACCTTACGGACGCGCTGGTGGATGCCATTGGTCTGATCGAGGACGGCGGTGCGATCTGGCTGATGACGCCGAAGACCGGCCGCGAGGGATACGTCGAACCGAGCGACATCAACGAGGCCGGACAGACAGCCGGTCTTTCCCAGACCAAGAGCATCAATGCGGGCAAGGACTGGACGGGCAGCCGTCTGGTCACCCCGAAGTCGGCCAAAGCCAAGCGCTGAACCGCACTCACCACGAGGCCCCCGCCGGTTGTGCACCGGCGGGGGCCTTCGTATGCCCGCCCGCGGGCCGGATCCCGCGTTGCCCGGCCGTGGCCCCCGGCGGGCGCTGCGGGGCTTCCCGGGGGCGCTGCGTAGGGTGGAGCCCACCCGGACGGCCCAGCCCGGTGAAGCAGCGAAGGGACACGTTTTCATGGCGATCGAGGTCGGCACCCAGGCCCCGGATTTCGAGCTGAAGGACAACCACGGCCGGACCGTGAAGCTCTCGGACTTCCGCGGCGAGAAGAACGTGGTGCTGCTGTTCTACCCGTTCGCCTTCACCGGCGTGTGCACGGGTGAGCTCTGCGCGCTCCGCGACGAGCTGCCGAAGTTCGAGAACGACGACACGCAGCTGCTCGCCGTCTCCAACGACTCCATCCACACCCTGCGTGTCTTCGCCGAGCAGGAAGGCCTCGAGTACCCGCTGGTCTCGGACTTCTGGCCGCACGGCGAGACCTCGCGGGCGTACGGCGTCTTCGACGAGGAGAAGGGCTGCGCGGTGCGCGGCACCTTCATCATCGACAAGGAGGGCGTGGTGCGCTGGACGGTCGTCAACGGCCTGCCGGACGCGCGCGACCTGAACGACTACATCAAGGCCCTCGACGCGATCTGACCGGTATCCGGACGATCTCGTGCCGGCGATCCGGACGCTCTCCCCGAGCCCCCGGTCAAAAGCCTGTTTTGGCCGGGAACCGGTCACTAGGATCCACTCGTTGATCCGATGCCAACGCAACGTGGAGGCGCCGGCACCTGTCGGCCCCCAAGAAACCAATGGGAGGACTCGTGGGAGTCAGCCTCAGCAAGGGCGGCAACGTCTCGCTGACCAAGGCCGCGCCCAACCTGACCGCCGTCATCGTCGGCCTGGGCTGGGATGCCCGCACCACCACCGGTGGGGACTTCGACCTCGACGCCAGCGCGCTGCTGACCAATGCGCAGGGCAAGGTCGGCAGCGACGGGAACTTCGTCTTCTTCAACAACCTCAAGAGCCCCGACGGCTCCGTCGAGCACACCGGGGACAACCTCACCGGTGAGGGCGAGGGCGACGACGAGGTCATCAAGGTGAACCTGGCCGGCGTCCCGTCCGACGTCGACAAGATCGTCTTCCCGGTCTCGATCTACGAGGCCGAGAGCCGCCAGCAGAGCTTCGGCCAGGTGCGCAACGCGTACATCCGCGTGGTCAACCAGGCCGACAACAGCGAGCTCGCCCGGTACGACCTGAGCGAGGACGCCTCGACGGAGACCGCCATGGTCTTCGGCGAGCTGTACCGCAACGGCACGGAGTGGAAGTTCCGGGCCATCGGCCAGGGCTACGCCTCGGGCCTGCGCGGCATCGCGCAGGACTTCGGCGTCAACGTCTGAGGACGGCCGAGAGCGCACGACCGGGCCGCACCCCCTGGGGTGCCGCCCGGGCAGCACCCAGCACGTCCCCGTCCCGGGGCCGCCCCCGGGGGGGCGCGCGCCCCCGCAACAAAACCGTTAAAGAAAAAGGGGAGGATGACAAACCGACAAATAAAAAAAAAAAAAAACCCCCCCAAAAATGTGG
>NZ_JBHVWN010000009.1:0-45644 GCF_042882275.1 Streptomyces sp. NPDC058231
GGGCTGGCGGGGGTGGCGGGGGCCTGTGGGGGCGCGGCGGGCTGGGGGCGGGTCGCGTGGGGCGGGCGCGCGCGCGCCCCGCCGCCCCCCCCGCGGCGGCCCGCGGCCCGTACGACGGGAATCCACCGTGACCACCACAACCACCATGAGCCGGACGCCGGCCCGGGCGGCCGCGCAGCCCGCGGCCCCCCCGACCGGAGCTGCTCGCCGCCGCACCCGCAGCGCGGTGCTGTTCCTGACACCGTTCTGCGCGCTGTTCCTCGGCACCTTCATCGCTCCCATCTGCTACGCGCTCTACCAGAGCCTGTTCACCCTGCACCGCGACGGGCTCGGGCTCACCGCACCCACCACCCGCTTCGCGGGCGGGGACAACTACACGCGGGTGCTGCACGACGGCCAGTTCCTCGAATCGATCCTGAGGGTCGTCGGGCTGGGCCTGGTGCAGGTGCCCGTGATGCTCGGACTGGCGCTGCTGTTGGCCCTGCTGCTGGACTCCGTCTCCGCACGGTGGCCGGGTATCTTCCGGACGCTGTTCTTCCTGCCGTACACACTGCCTGGAGTGATCGCGGCCATCATGTGGTCGTTCCTCTACCAGCCCGATGTGAGCCCGATCGCGTCAGTTGCCTCGCATCTCGGCCTGCACCTCGACTTCCTTTCCTCAGGGACCGTCCTGCCGTCCATCGGCAACATGGTCACCTGGGGCTGGACCGGCTACAACATGCTGATCATCTACGCCGCGCTGAAGGCGATCCCCGCCGAGCTCTTCGAGGCGGCCGCGCTCGACGGCTGCTCGGGCTGGCGGGTGGCCTGGCACATCAAGATCCCCATGGTGCGCGGGGCGCTGATCCTGACCACCGTCTTCTCGATCATCGGCACCCTGCAGCTGTACAGCGAGCCGGCGATCCTCCACCAGATCGCCGACTCGGTCACCTCCGAGTACACGCCGATCCTGGCAGCCCAGAAGTCCGCCGACTCCGGCAACTACCAGTACGCCGCTGCCGAGTCGGTCGTGCTGGCGCTGCTGACGCTGGTGCTGTCCTTCGGGTTCCTCAAATTCACCCAGCGCAAGGGGGCCGGGGCATGAGCGCGCCGCAGTCCGTAGTCCGCCGTTCCGCGGGTCCGTTCACCGGTCGCGTGGCCGTCACATCGGTCATGGTGCTGTTTGCCGTGTACTCGGTGCTGCCCGTGTGGTGGCTGCTGGTGACGGCGACCAAGAACAAGGGCTACCTCTTCACCACCAACGGCTTCTGGTTCTCACACTTCGACCTGTGGGCCAATGTGCGCGACGTCTTCACCATGGACGGCGGGATCTTCGCCCGCTGGATGCTAAACAGCGTGCTCTACAGCATGGTGGGCGCCGCCATCGGCACCCTGCTGTCGGCGGCCGCCGGATACGCGCTCGCGAAGTACCGGTTCCGTGGCCGGGAAGCGGTGTTCAACACCGTGCTCGCGGCGGTCCTGGTCCCCGCCACGCTGTTCGCGCTGCCGCTGTATCTGATGTTCTCCGAGATCCACCTCGTGAACACCTACTGGGCGGTGCTGATCCCCAGCGTGGTCAGCCCGTTCGGCGTGTATCTGTCCCGGGTGTACGCCGCCGACTCCATGCCGGACGAGCTCATCGAGGCCGGGCGCGTCGACGGTGCCGGGGAGGTGCGGATCTTCTTCACCATCGCACTGCGGGTGATGTCACCCGCTCTCGTCACCGTCTTCCTGTTCCAGTTCGTCGGAATCTGGAACAACTACCTGCTGCCCGTGCTGATGCTCGCCGACGACCGGCTGCAGCCGGTGACCGTCGGTCTTGCCGGCTGGCGGGAACAGCTCAACAACGGCACCCCCTACAACGTCACTGTCACAGGCGCATTCCTGTCCGTGCTGCCGCTCGTAGTGGCGTTCCTGTGTCTCCAGCGGTTCTGGCGATCCGGCCTGACCGCGGGAAGCGTCAAATGAGCCACCCGTCCCCATTACCGCCCCGCGAGCGCAGGTTGCAGCGGCAGGATCTCCACATGCCGGAGCCAGTCCCTCAACCCCGGCGACGAGGCGCACAGCAGCGCGCGCTCGACACCCGCCAACTTCTGCTGGACGCCGGCTTTCAGGTACTCGCCGTTCTCCACGCTCGAGTCGTGGAGGCCGCCCGGGACTCGCTCGCTGGGGAGGACGTCGATGCTCTCAGCGCCGCGTACGGCCGCCTGGCCCACGAGCTGTTGCCCGAGGACCGGTACGCCGACTGGGCCGGTGAACGGTGCCGCCGCCTCGAGGCACTGCGCGATCAGCTCGTTCCCGCCCTCGCCGAGCGGCTCCTGACGGCAGGGCGCGTCGACGAGGCCGTAGAGGTGGTGCGCAGCGCCGTGGATCGCTCACCGGCCGACGAGGTCCTGAATCTGCTGGCGACCCGAGTCTGGTGCGACATCGGCCGGCCGCGTCAGGCCATCCGCCAGTATCACGCCTGCCGTGAGGCTCTCGCGGACGAGTTGGGCGTGCGCCCCGGTGCGGAACTGGAGGCCTTGCACAGCAGGGCACTGGCCGCGCTCGACGCGCCGCCACTCGCCCACACCGTTCCGAACGTGCCGCTGCCCCCCCGCGATCCGCCGCCCCGAACCACTACCTCTGTTCGGCCGTGAACGTACGCTGGCGCTCCTCGCCCAGCACGCATGTGCCGAGGGCGGTGACACACCACTTGTCGTCGTACGGGGTGAAGCCGGCATCGGGAAGACCCGGCTTGTCGCGGAGGCCGCCCGGCGTTCCGCGGACACGGGGGTATGTGTGCTGTGGGGGACCAGCCACGAGGCTGAGGGACAGACACCGTACGGGATGAGGGCCGGCCGGAGGCTGCACGGGAGTGTGCACGGCGCGCGTTGTCGACGGCCCGGCGCACAGGCGACCCCACGGTCCTCGCCTTCGACCAGAGCAATCTCGCGGGTGCCGAACTACTCCTGGGTAACCACGAGAGAGCCACAGCCCTGGCCAACGCCGCTGTGCGGCTGGCCCGTTCGCTCGGGATGTCGTGGGTACTTCCCTACGCGCTGGTGGTCCTTGCCGAGGTCGAGCTGCGGTGCGGTCGGTTCATCGAGGCCCACGAGGCGCTGGAAGAGTGCGCCGAATCGATGTCGCCGGCACGTGACCCGCAGATGCTCGAAGGAATGCGCCGGCTCAGGACGGAACTCGAAGCTGCCTGGGCGGAGCGGCCGCATCGGTAAGTCCTGAGCCACGCCGCCCGCTTACGGTCCGGTCGGCCTCGGGACGACGGGGCACGTCTGCCCAGGAAGCGGTGCAGACCGTGGGAACATCCCGGCTCCGACCAGCGCTGCGCGTCCATTCGACGGGCAGCGGGGGCCACCCGGCCGACGCGTGCTGGACGCCCCGGAACGGGACCGGAGGCCGGGCCTACCCCCCACGGGAAGCGCGGCCTCCGGCGTTTGGTCGTGCGACGTGCGCGGTCAGCGCACGTGCACCGCGTGGATCACCGTCTGGTCGATGCTGCTTCCGGCCGCGTTCTCGCCGTGGACGCGCAGCGAGATCCCGGCAGCGGAACCCGGGGCGTTGACGGTACCGATGACCTTCCCCCTGTAGGTCAGGGCCGGCATCTTCTTCCAGGTCGCGCCCTCGTCGTAGGAAACCTCCACGGTGGCCTTGGTGAGGTCCGCCCTCGAGCCGTCGGGGTTACGGAACGACACCGTCAGACCGTGGTACCTGCGGGCGGTGACACTGGAGTCCAGGGCCACATCCTTCAGGTCGTAGTCGGCCTGGAGCAGCGGGAGTTGGACCGTGGCGTCGCCGTCGACATGGGCCGAGGAGAAGTTCCACGCCGTGTGCTGCTCGGTGGAGACGGACCACCACCTGTTGTTCCGCTTGGCGTCCGTCTCGATGCGGTACTGCGACTTCTCCTTGGGCAGGTTGTTGACCGCGACCCAGGCGTTGGGGGTGGTGCCGAGGAGGGTGTCGTTGCGGTAGAGACGGAACGAGGTCTCGTCGCCGTCGGCGTTGCGGCCGCCGTACTCGAAGATGTCGGACGGCCCTGTGACGTACTTCGGGATCGTCACGATCATCGAGTCGCCCTTGCGGTACGGCTGGAGGCTTCCCGACGTGTCGGTGCCGGGCCCGGGAGTGCCCGCATGCAGAACCGGCTTGAACCACTCCTGGGTGGTGCGGCTGCCCGCCTCGTACGCGCGCGCCGGCCCGAGGGCCACCTGGGCCGACAGCCAGCCGGATACGAGCACCTGGCGGGACCACGTGGTGTCGGCGGCGAGCAGATAGGTGTGCTGAGCGGCGCCCAGGTTGACTTCGTCGGAATTGCCCGCAGCGATTCTGTCCTGGCCGTCGACCGCTGCTACCGTCAGGGCCGCGTCGGCGGAACCGGGCGAGCCGATGGTGCTGGGGTCGGGGCCCGCGTTGCCGGCGGCGATGACGAAGAGGGTGCCCGTTTCCGCCGTCAGCCGGTTGACGGCCTGGCCCAACGGGTCGGTGTCGTCCGTGTAGTTGTTCGCTCCGAGGCTCATGCTGACGACCTTGGCGCCGCTGTGCGCGGCCCACTCCATGCCCGCCAGGACACTGGAATCGGTACCGGAGCCGGTGTCGCCGAGTACCTTGCCGATCAACAGCTTCGCGCCGGGAGCGACGCCCTTGTACTTCCCTCCGGATGCCGCGCCGGAGCCGGCGATGATGGAGGCGACATGAGTGCCGTGGCCGAAACGGTCCACGGTGTCGGCCGAGTCCGAGAAGTTCCGGGCCTCGGCAATCCTGTCCGACAGGTCGGCGTGGGTGGCGTCGATGCCCGTGTCGAGTATGGCGACTTTCGTGCCGGTGCCGTCGTATCCGGCAGCCCAGGCGGTGGGGGGCGCCGATCTGCGGCACGCTCTTGTCCAGGGCAGCGGTGACCTTGCCGTCGAGCCAGATCTTGCTGACGTCGTCGCCCAGCTTCTTGGTGGTGGCGCCGCTCCTTGCCGTGCGCAGCCCGGACCAGAACATCTGCGCCTTGGCCGGCTCGATCCGTGCGGCCGTGGCACGGAGGGAGGGAAGCCGCCTGATCTGGCGGGAGTTGGCCGGGGCCGGCGCCGAGGCGCTGCGGTTCTACGATCAGCGGTAGTTCGCTGCCGTCGGTGTACCCCTGATCGATGAGGGCGCCGACCTCGAAGAGCCGTGGGTCCAGGGCGCCGGAGTCCAGCAGCGGCTGGGCCTCGGCCGGGACGACGGTGATGTCCTTGCCGTGCTGGAGGACCGTAGCGGTTTTGGTCGGGCTGTCCGAGTCGGGTGCGAACGACACCTGTCGGTTGGTCCCGCTGCCAGTGACTGTGACCCGGTCGCCGGTGATCAGCTGCACGGTGTGGGCGGACGTCGCCACTGCCGAGGGCTTGAGCACGGACACGGCCGGACGGGGACGGGGGGCCGGGGACGCACCCGCCGGCGCGGCGACGCCGGCGGCTATCAGAGCCGTCAGTACCGTCACCGCCGGAACGGATCCATGTCTGAGGAGTCTGCGCATGATGAGGGAAGCTCCTTCGCGTCGAGTGGGCAGGTCTGCACCCGAGGCGGAACTCTCGCAACCCGTTCCCGTTGCGCATAGGCAAAACCGTGGCGCATACGTGTCACCTGTCACGAAGACGCCAGCGCCTCCGGGGTCTGCCTTTGTGAACGTTCGGCCTGAACAGGGCCGCCCACGTTGCCGTGTTGGCGAGCCGGTGACCGCGCTGCCCGCACACGGTGAGGTCCGGCAGAACCGCGTGCACGGGTCCGGGCGTATCCGCCGCGTGGAGTGCGTCCGCCGGCGGCGCCGTGGCACCGGCCGACCGGGACGGTCCGTGGGCCGACAGCACCGCGACGGCGACGGCGGCGGCCCGATCCGCCGAATGCCCCGGCCCGGACGGCTGCGTACAGACCGGTGACCCCGGTGCCCGGCTCCGGCGTGCCGCCACCACCTTCCCGGGCTCTGTCCCTAGGGTCTCTCGGACCTACTTGCCGGGGATTGGTGTTGCCATGAAACCGTCCATCTGCCTGTGCATGATCGTCAAGAACGAGGCGGAGGTCATCGGACGCTGCCTCGCTTCCGTTCGCGATCTGGTGGACAGCTGGGTCATCTCCGATACGGGTTCGACCGACGGGACCCAGCAACTGATCCGCACGGCACTCGACGGCATCCCGGGCGAACTCCGTGAGGACCCCTGGGTGAACTTCGGACACAACCGGACGCTGAACATCAGGCGTGCGCACGCCAAAGCCGACTATCTGCTTCTGCTCGACGCAGACCTGGTGGTGCGTACGGCCGGCCCGCTGTCCGCGCTGACCGCCGACTCCTACATGCTCCGGCACGAGGGCGCGACGGAATTCCGCAACAAGCGACTGGTCCGCGGTGACATCGACTGGCGGTACGAAGGCGTCACCCACGAGTACCTGACCTGCGACCAGCGCGACGACCAGGAACTTCTGGATGCACTCGTCATCGAGGACTATGCCGACGGCGGATCACGGCACGACAAGTTCGAACGCGACGCACGACTGCTGAGCGCCGAGCTGGAACGGGATCCCGCCAACAGCCGCACGGTCTTCTACCTGGCCCAGACCATGCGGGATATGGGGGAGAGGGACAAGGCGATCGCTCTGTACGAGCGCCGTGCGCAGATGGGTGGCTGGGCCGAAGAGGTGTACTACGCCCAGTTGCAGGCCGGGGTGCTCAGAGCCGACTCCGACGACTGGCCGGCGGGCATGGACGCTCTCTCCCGCGCTTGGGAGTCGCGTCCGCAACGGCTCGAAGCCTGCTACGAGCTCTCCTCCCGGCTACGCGGTCTCGGTCGCTATCACGCCGCTCATGCGTTCGCCTGCGCGGGACTCGACCGGGAACCGCCCGACGACCTTCTCTTCGTCCAGCCGTGGGTCTACCGCTGGGGGCTGCTCTTCGAGTACTCGATCACCGCGTACTGGGTCGGCGACATGGAAGGATCGCTCCGTGCCTGCGACCGGCTGCTGTCGATGCCGGACGTGCCCGACGCCTATCGCCGTCAGACGCTCATCAACAGGGAGTTCGCCGAGCAGCGGCAGGCCACCCGGACCGCCTCATGGGCGTCGCCCCCGGACGGCCGGCGGGACCCACATCCGCACTTCGCGGCCAGGAGTGGCAGCAGCTGATGCGCCGGACGCGCAGTTCTTCCGCGAGGGTGCAACGGGGCGTGTAGGACGAGCCGGGGAGTTCGCGGACCAGCCGGTAGCAGGACGCAGGCCATCGGGTACGGGGTCCCGGCTCCGTCGCGTGCCTCCCACAGGTCGACATCGCACAGGTCGGTGGCGTGCCGGCCTCGGGCTGAATTCCTTTCGGATCGACACCCGGAACAGGCCGCCCCTGATCGCGAATGCGGCTTGCTCATTCGCAATTACGGCGAGTTAATAGGGTCGCCTTTTTATGACCCAGGCCACATGACTTACGTCACGCTTGTGCTGATTTGAGGCATTTGGAGCGTGGAGTGGCTCACACGCGGGGCGCCGTTACGAAGTCAATTAGTAGCTCGCGAGGCGTCGCGCCTCGCCATTTACGGAGCCCTGTCGGTAATTTCTGGAGGCCGGTACGAATCCGAATAGTAAATAGGGGGCATTGACCCCGGTTTCTCTTTTGCTTAACAATTCTTGGCATCACCCCCGAGCGGAAGAGGAATTACCACATGCAGTTCACCGCTATGCCCAAGCAGTTCGCCCGCATGACCAAGGTGAAGAAGATGTCGCTGGGCATGACCGCGGCCGGTGCCGCGATCGTGGCCGGAACCTTCACCGGTGCCTCGTCCGCGTCGGCCGCCACCCCGGCCCAGTCCGGCGGCGGCAACGTCAGCGCCTGGATCAACCAGTCGCTGGAGATCATGCACGCGAAGGGCATCCCGGGTTCCTACGACGGCATCTACCGCAACCTGATGCGCGAGTCCTCCGGCAACCCCAACGCCATCAACAACTGGGACACCAACGCGGCGAAGGGCATCCCGTCCAAGGGCCTGCTGCAGGTGATCGACCCCACGTTCAAGACCTACCACGTCAACGGCACCTCGCAGAACATCTACGACCCGGTCGCCAACATCACCGCCGCAGCCAACTACGCAGCCCACCGCTACGGCTCGATCGACAACGTCAACTCCGCCTACTGATCAGGCGCATGACGGCACGACGGTAATTCCGCTGCCATCGATCGGGGCGATCTGACACAGCGTCGGCTCATCGGAAACGCCGACGCAAGCAGACTGCGGCCGACATCCGCCGTCGGCCCGGCACCAGGCGGTCGACTTCCGTGGCTTCCCTGCCCGTATCGACCGCCGGTCCCCATCCGTACCGGCCGTTCACGTGACGCGCCCGGCCGGTGCACATTCGACACGGAGGACACCGAGGGCCGCTCGACGGATCCCTACGGCTGGTCGCCGTTCACCCGGCGCCACGTCGCGACCGGGCCAGGGGTGAGGATGTCCTCGGGGGTGACCCAGAAGGGCTTCCCCAGTTCGGCGTTGAACTGAGCTCCGGCGCGCCCGTCGCCCGACGACCGGCCGGTCAGGCGTCGTCCGATCCACGGCGCCAGATGCTGCCGCGCGAAGCGCAGGTCATCGACGCGCCGCGTCGCCCACCGCACGGGTGCGGTGGCCGGAAGCGGGGTCTGCCAGTCGTTCTCCGCCGGCAGGCCGAGCGTCTGCCAGACGGCCTCGGCGACCCTGCGGTGCCCGTCGGCCGTGAGATGCAGCCGGTCGACGTCCCACAGCCGGGGATCGCCCAGAGCCGGAGCCCCGTACAGATCGACGACCAGCGCACCGTGGCGGTCCGCCAACTCGTCGACCAGGGAGAACAGCTCCTCCATGCGTGGCCGGAAACGCTCCATGACAGGACCGTTGCGACCCGGGCTGCGCATCAGCACCAGCTTCTTGCACGACGGCGCGAGGCGCTCCACGGCCTCTTCGAGCTGCCCCCGCACCATGCCCATGTCGCACTTGGGCCGCAGTGTGTCGTTCAGCCCCCCGACCAGTGTGACGACATCCGCCTGCATGGAGGCTGCCGCATCGACCTGCTCGGTCACGATCTGACGGATCAGCTTGCCGCGCACGGCAAGATTCGCGTACCGGAACCCGGGGGCGCGGGCGGCGAGCCGGCCGGCGAGGACATCGGCCCAGCCCCGGTAGGAACCGTCGGGCAGCAGGTCCGACATGCCCTCGGTGAACGAGTCGCCGACCGCGACAAGGCTGGTGTAGGAGGCATTCATTTCCATGGCGATGCGATGGTATCGCGGTGGGATCAGATGCTTTTCGGGAGACGTCCGGTGCCGATGCCGATGCCGATGCCGGTGGAGCTCGGAGCCCGCCGGCCGGTCACTCGGTGGGCACATCCGGCCCCACCGAGTGCCCCCGCCTCGCGGAGCCGCCGCATGACCGTCGTGCGGTCTTCCGCAGCGCAGCCGACGTCGAAGGGCTCAGGCTTGTGGCCCCGCCGCGTAGCCCCGGCTGCCCGTCAGAGAGCCTGCGACCGCCCCACCAGCTCACGAAGCACGTCCTCCATCGTGATCATCCCGGCCAGCCGGCCGTCCTCGTCGAGCACCGCCGCGAGGTGCGTACGGCTGCGGCGCAGTGCGGTGAGCACGTCGTCGAGCGGGGTCACGGCCCGTACCCGGGCGATCGGCCGCAGGGCCGTGACCGGGAAGGGCGCATTGCGCGGTGTGGCGTCCAGGGCGTCCTTCACATGGAGGTAGCCGAGGATCCGCTGCTCGCTGTCCATCACGGGGAAGCGCGAGAATCCGGTCCCGGCCGAGAGCCGCTCCAGCTCCTCGGGGGTGGTTCCGACCCTTGTGTACACCACCCGCTCGACCGGCAGCACGACATCCCGCACCGGGCGCCGGCCCAGCTCCAGCGCATGGCGCAACCGTTCGGCGGCCCGGTCGTCGACCAGCCCGGCCGCCCCGGCGTCCTGCACCAGCCGGGCCAGTTCGTCATCCGAGAACGTCGCGGACACCTCGTCCTTCGTCTCCACCCGCAAGAGCTTCAGCAGCCCGTTGGCGAAGGCGTTGACCGTGAAGATCACCGGGCGCAGCGCCCGTGCCAGGGTCACCAGCGGTGGACCGAGCAGCAGCGCCGTGCGTACGGGCTCGGCCAGCGCGATGTTCTTCGGCACCATCTCGCCGAGCAGCATGTGCAGGTAGGTGGCCACGGTCAGCGCGATCACGAACGAGATCAGATGGATCAGCCCCTGCGGTACGCCGACCACGTCGAAGACCGGCTCCAGCAGGTGCGCGATGGCCGGTTCGGCGACGATACCGAGGACCAGTGTGCAGAGCGTGATGCCCAGCTGAGCCGCGGCGAGGAGCGCCGATACGTGTTCCAGGCCCCAGATGACGCTCCGGGACCGCCGGTCCCCGGCTTCCGCCTGCGGCTCGATCTGGCTGCGGCGTACGGAGATCAGGGCGAATTCCGCGCCGACGAAGAAGGCGTTGACGACCAGGGTCAGCAGGCCGATGAAGAGCTGGACGGCGGTCATCGCTCGTCCTCCGTCCCGTGGCCGGAGCCGGGCAGTGGCGCGTGCAGCAGCACCCGCGCGGCGCGGCGACCGGAGGCGTCCACGACAGCGAGCCGCCAACCGGCCAGTTCGACGGAGTCGCCCACGGCCGGGATGCGGCCGACCTCGGTGGCGATCAGCCCGGCGAGCGTCTCGTAGGGCCCGTCCGGCACCCGCAGTCCGATCGTCTGCAGCTGGTCGGTACGGGCGGCGCCGTCGGCCGACCAGAGAGTGCGTCCGTCCGCGTCCTCACCGGCCGGCGCGAGGTCCGGCGTCTCGTGCGGGTCGTGCTCGTCGCGTACCTCGCCGACGACTTCCTCGACGATGTCCTCCAGCGTCACGACGCCCGCCGTGCCGCCGTACTCGTCGATGACGACGGCCATCGCGAGCCTGCTGGACAGCCGGTCGAGCAGCCGGTCGACCGTCAGGGTCTCCGGTACGAGGAGGGGCTCACGCAGAATCTCGGACACGCGCCTGCGCGGCCGCTGCTCGGCCGGGATCGCCAGTACGTCCTTGATGTGGGCGACACCGACCACGGTGTCGAGGCTGCCCCGGTAGACGGGGAAGCGGGACAGGCCGGTGGCCCGGGTGGCGTTCGCGACGTCCTCGGCGGTCGCCTGCACCTCCAGCGCGGTGACCTGCACCCGGGGGGTCATTACGTTCTCCGCGGTCAGTTCGGCCAGATTCAGCGTGCGGACGAACAGTTCCGCGGTGTCCGCCTCCAGCGCGCCTGCCTTCGCCGAATGGCGGGCCAGGGCCACCAGTTCCTGCGGGCTGCGGGCCGATGCGAGTTCTTCGGTGGGTTCGAGACCGATGCGGCGCACGATCCGGTTGGCGGTGTTGTTGAGGTGGCCGATGAACGGCCGGAAGACCGAGGTGAAGGCCCGCTGAGGGGTGGCCACGGTCTTCGCCACGGCGAGTGGCGAGGAGATGGCCCAGTTCTTCGGGACGAGTTCGCCGACCACCATGAGGAACACGGTGGACAGGCCGGTTCCCAGCACCAGTGCCACCGAGGACGCCACGCCCGGCGCCAGACCGATCGCCTCCAGCGGACCGCGGATCAGCTTCGCGATCGACGGTTCGGAGAGCATGCCGACGACCAGGTTGGTGACGGTGATGCCCAGTTGCGCGCCGGAGAGCTGGAAGGTGAGGCTGCGGACGGCCTTCATGGCGCTGGCGGCGCCCCGCTCACCGTTCTCCACGGCTCGTTCGAGCTGGCCGCGCTCGATGGTGGTCAGCGAGAACTCGGCCGCGACGAAGGCGCCACAAGCCATCGAGAGCAGTACCGCCACGAGCAGCAGGAGCACTTCGGTCATCGGTTCACCTCCGTCCCATGATCGGACAGGGGCAGGAGGATCGCCTGGTGTCGGCGATGTCGGCTACTGGGAGGCTCGCCCATGGGCGGACGCTCACACCTTTCGTGGGGCAACGGTCGTGGAGCACTCATGGTAAAGGACTGGCAAAGTGACATGTCGTCCGGGTGGCCTCCGTGAGCGTCCCGGCTCCGGGCCTCACACCGTGAGGTGCTTCACCCAACGGCTCCACTGCGGTTCGGGTGCATAGCCCGCCGCGTGCCAGGCGTGGTGCGCGAGCTCGTTGCGGTTCAGGACCATCGCGTCGCCGCGCCGTCCGCCGAGCCGGACGAATCGTTCCTCTGCCGCTTCGAGCAGCACCCGGCCGATGCCCTGCCGCCGCCGGTCGGGATGGACCGCGAGCCGGTACAGGTGGCATCGCCAGCCGTCGAAGCCCGCGATCACCGTTCCGGCAAGGACGCCGGAGTGTTCCGCGAGGATCAGGGCTCCGGGGTCGCGGGCCACCAGTCTTTCGATGCCGTCCCGGTCGTCGCTGATGCTGGTGCCCTCCGCAGCCGCCTTCCAGAAGGCGAGGACGGCGTCGAGGTCGTCCGGTTCCGCTGCGCGTACTGCGAGATCGTTCATGCCGTCACCTCATCACCAGGCCCCCGGGTCGTCGAACGATTTCCGCCATGCGGACAGTTCCCGGCGAGTCCCTGAGGACGGCCTCGCCACTCCCTCTCTCCGTGCCGGATCCCTCGACGGCAGGACCCGGTGCTCCGCGGGGGGTGGGACCCGCCCGCCCGCTGAACCGTTCCTCTTGCCGGTGCTAGCAATCCCGCGCTAGCGTGTTCATGTGCCCAAGACTCAGCTGAACGTACGAGTGGACGAGGCCACCGCCGAGGCCGCGCGGCAGCGCGCGCTGCAACGGGGGATGAGCGTGAACCGCTACATAGAGGAGCTCGTCAAACAGGATGCGGGCCAGGTCGGACACACCTTCGTCGAGGCCGCTGCCGACTTCATGAAGCAGTACGAGTCGGTTTTCGCCGAAGAGTTCGGTCCGGAGCGCAGGAGCGCCCGCTGAACTTCCGCATGCCGTTCACGGTGCCGCGCGACCGGCGGGGTTCCGCGGTTTCGCTCTCAGGAGGGTGTGCCGCCTTCGAAGGGCATGCGATCGGCGCTCACGACGGCGTCGAGCAGGCCGGGGAAGGCCTCGTCGATCTCGTCCCGTCGCACCGTGTTCATCCGTGAGGTGCCGACGTAGTACTGCCGGATGAGGCCGGCCTCGCGCAGGATCCGGAAGTGGTGCGTGGCCGTGGACTTGCTCACGGGAAGGTCGACGCCCCCGCATCTGAGGTCGGTGGGGGCGTCGCACAGCTGGGTGACGATGCTCCGCCGCACCGGGTCGACGAGGGCTTCGAGGATCTGCTGGAGCGTGATCGCCCGTACATCGGGGTGGTGCGGGATGCGGTTGCCGTCCATGGCGCCATGGTACGACGGCTATCAAAGGTTGACTGGAATCGTACTTCCGGCGTCGAGTCGTCGCCCGCGCACCACAGGCGATATCGGCATGCCCCGCTCGTCGTGCGCGCCTGCACCATGCTGGAGACGGCCACCCGACCCGACCGGCTGCGGCGTGCGGAGGCCTTCGTGGCCTCCGGGTTCCGTTCGGGCGCCTTCCAGGCCGCGGTGGACCGTGCCTTCGTGCTGGACGAGATCGTCGAGGCCCATCGGTATCCGGCGTCGAACGCCAGGTCGGCAAGATCCTGATCACGGTTCCGCACTGATCCGTCACCGGACCGGGACGCCGCCTGCGGCGCACCTGCCGGGGCCGCGCCGTTGTGCCGTCGGCCCGCGGCCGGCCGCTCAACCCGCTTCACGGGCAAGTGCCGGTGCGCGTGGCCCGATTGAGCGGTTCGCTCGGCCGGGCGGAATCGGCACTTCCACTCTCGTCGGATTCCCGCGGATGCGGGATACTGATCGCGTGATCCACGGACTGCCCGACCATTCCTGAGACACTTGCCCCAGAGGGAAGACGATCAGTCCCCCGAGACATCACCGGGAGTCGACATAAACCTCCGGATCGACCTTTCCTGGCTGCTCATGGTCGCCGAGCACAAGACGCCCGGCGATCCGCAGGTCGTCGACTGGGGTGCGCTCGTCGCCGCGGTCGCCCGTCACGAGGCGGAGATCTTCGGCAGCCCCGTCTACAGCGACCCGTACTCCAGGGCGGCGGCGCTCCTGCAACTGCTGCTCCATGTCCCCGCACTCGAACACTCCAACGCGATGTTCGCCTCGGCCGTCGCGTACGGCTATCTCGTCGCGTCCGGGCTGAAAGTCATCACCTCGCCCGAGCAGGTGCGCGACCTGGCCCGGCTGGTCAAGGAGGGCAAGGCCGACGTCCGTGCCATCGCCGACGAGCTGCGCCAGTGGAGTCTGTGACTGCTGCGGTACAGGCTCCGGCAGGCAGCCCAGGGCGTGTCGGCACTCGGGACGTGACACTCCTGGCGAACGTGCGTGGGCGACGAGCCGTGGTCATGGACATCACGGTGGCCCCGGCATCGGGGTGAGCCGAAGCGCGACGCGCGTGGGTCGGCCTGAGCGGGTGGACGTGCCCGTCAGTCCACCACGGTCGTCCGGCGGGCCACCCCCAGCACGCAGGTGGAGGTGGGGAGCCGGATCCCCCACTCCGGCATCTTGACCCTCCGGTACGTCTCCACCACGAACCCGGCCCGCTCGATGGCGGCGAGAGTGTCCCGTGCCGTATGACAGCCGCCGCCCAGCAGCGGCCACACCGAATGGTCCAGTGCCTGCTGGGTCACCGCCATGGCGCGGTCGTCGGCCCGCACATGCTCGAAGAAGCGCAGCTCTCCGCCGGGGCGCAGCACCCGTTCGATCTCCGCGAGCGACCGCTCCACATTCCGTACGGTGCACAGCACCAGTGACGTCACGGCGCCGTCGAACGCCTCGCTCTTCACCGGCAGAGCCTCCGCCGCCCCGGGCACGACATCCACCGGGATACCGGCGCGCACCGCGGACCGTACCGCCAGCCTGCGCAGGGTCCGCTCGGGTTCGATCGCCACCACTTCCGACACGGTGGGCGGGTAGTGGGCGAAGTTCAGGCCGTTTCCCGCGCCGATCTCGATGACGCGGCCGGACAGATCGGCGAGGAGTTCCGAGCGGATGGCAGCCATGCCGGCCCTGGTCTCCGCCGCCACGCTCACACGGGCGTAGAACCGGGCGAAGACCGGGTGGTGCACCGCCGCGTCCTTCGGGATCTTCGTGCTCCGCAGCTGCATGACGGACCTCCTCGACGGGACCGGCTCCCCGGGCGGCCCGGCGCGGGGGGAAGGCCCGCGGCGGAGCCCCCGAAGGGAGAGAACAGGGCCGGCAAAGATACGGCTACTTGAATTCTCCCCCGTCCCGCGCCGCTCAGCCGCTCAACCGGCCGTCCGCTTCCCGCCCAGTTCCGGCGTCAGCCAACTCGCCGCCCGGGCACGGAAGTCGGCAGGTGTCAGGGCACCCGCTCCCGCAGGCACGGCGCCCAGCAGCGGCGCACCCGCCGCCACCGGCAGATCGTCGAGATTGCAGCGCGCGGCCAGGTCGGGCTCGGCGGGCATGCTGCCCACCACCACCCCGGCACACTCCAGTCCCCGGGCCCGCAGCGCCTCCGACGTCAGAGCCGTCGTATTGAGTGTGCCGAGGCCGGCCGCCACGACGACCAGGACCGGAGCCGCCAGCAGCCGGGCGGCATCCGCGAGCGTGGCGCCTTCGTCGTCGAACCGGACGAGCAGCCCTCCCGCGCCCTCGACGAGCACCAGATGGTGCTCGGTGGCGAGTTTCTCGGCCGCCTCCGCGATCTGCTCCGGGCGCACGGGCGCCATCCCGGCCCGCCGGGCGGCCGTGTTCGGCGCCAACGGTTCCGGGAACCGGGCCAGTTCCATGCCGGTCACCGCCTCGCCCGCGAGCCGGCGTACCTCGAAGACATCACCCGGCTCACCCGGGGCGACACCTGTCTGAGCCGGTTTGAGCACGGCCACCGAACGCCCGGCGGCGACCGCCGCCGCGGCGACGGCAGCGGTGACCACCGTCTTGCCGATCTCCGTACCCGTCCCGCTCACCATCAGTACCGGCATCTCAGCCCTTCCGTGCTGCGGCGCACACCGCACGGCAGATGCGCGCCAGATCGTCGTCGCCGGTCACATACGGCGGCATCGTGTAGATCAGGTCCCGGAACGGACGCAACCACACGCCCTCGCGTACCGCGGCCTCGGTCGCGGCGGCCATGTCCACCTCGTGATCGAGCTGTACGACGCCGATGGCGCCCAGGACCCGCACGTCCCGCACGCCCGCGATCGAACGGGCTTCGGCGAGCCCGTCGCTCAGCCCGGTCTCCAGGCGCTTGACCTCCTGCTGCCAGTCCTGGCCGAGCAGCAGCTCGATCGAGGCGAGGGCCACCGAGGCGGCCAGCGGGTTGCCCATGAAGGTCGGTCCGTGCGCGAGTACCGGGACCTCGCCGCGCGAGATGCCGTCCGCCACCCGCGAGGTGCACAGCGTCGCCGCCATGGTGAGATAGCCGCCGGTCAGCGCCTTGCCGACGCACATGACATCGGGGGAGACCCCCGCGTGCCCGGCGGCGAACAGCTGCCCCGTACGCCCGAAGCCGGTCGCGATCTCGTCGAACACCAGCAGGACGTCATGTGCGTCGCACGCCTCGCGCAGCACCCGCAGATACCCGGGCGAGTGGAACCGCATCCCGCCCGCGCCCTGCACCACCGGCTCCACGATCACCGCGGCCAGCTCATCGGCATGGCGCGCGATCAGCTCCCGCAGATGCTGTACGTACGCGGCATCCGGCTCCGCGTCGAAACCGCCCGGAGGCGCGTCCGCGAAGACCTGCCGGGGCAACGCCCCCGACCACAGCTCGTGCATGCCGCCCTCGGGGTCGCACACCGACATCGGCTGCCAGGTGTCCCCGTGATAGCCGCCCCGCCAGGTCAACAGCCGTTGTTTGGCCGGCTTTCCGGTCGAGTGCCAGTACTGCAGGCACATCTTCACAGCGACCTCGACCGACACCGAACCCGAGTCGGCGAGGAAGACGTGGCGCAGTGGTTCCGGCGTGATGTCCACCAGCCGGGCGGCCAGCCGGACGGCGGGCTCATGGGTGAGCCCGCCGAACATCACATGGCTCATTCGCTCCAGCTGGCCACGCGCCGCCTCGTTGAGCACCGGGTGGTTGTAGCCGTGCACCGCCGACCACCAGGAGGACATGCCGTCGATCAACTCGCGGCGTCCGTGGGCCGGTTCGGCGAGCCGGAGACGCACTCCGGACGCGGACTCCACGACCAGCGGGTCCTGCCGGCCCGGCATCGGGCCGTACGGATGCCAGACGTGGTCCCGGTCCAGGCCAAGCAGCTCGGCGGGGGAGAGGGGCTCAGGCATTGGGTGCGAGGTCCGTCCCCGCGCCGCGGCGGCGGACCGCGACCAGGTCCGTACGCGCGCCCGCAGCGGCGGCTTCCGTGTCCGCCGGGCCGTCGGACGCGTCACCGCACGGCGCGCAGCCTCCGGCATGCGAACCGCAGCCGCCACCGGTCTCCGTCACCTCCGAACGGTGCCGGGGCAGCGTCGTCGTCCCCGCGCCCTCCACCTCGAAGCCGGCGTCGGCGATCATGTCGAGGTCGGCCTGTCCCGCCTGGCCCTCGCTGGTCAGATAGTCGCCCAGGAAGATCGAGTTGACGAGGTGCAGGGCGAGCGGCTGCATCGAGCGCAGATGCACCTCGCGGCCGCCCGCGAGCCGTACCTCGACATCCGGGCAGACGAACCGGACCATCGCCAGAATGCGCAGACAACGCTGCGGGGTGAGGTTCCACTCCTTGGCGAGCGGGGTCCCCTCGAACGGGATGAGGAAGTTCACCGGAACCGAGTCCGGGTCCAGCTCACGCAGTGAGAAGACGACATCGACCAGGTCCGAGTCGCTCTCGCCCATGCCGGCGATCAGCCCGGAGCACGCGGAGAGTCCCGCCGCCTGCGCCTGCTGCACGGTCTCCACCCGGTCCGCATAGGTGTGGGTGGTGGTGATCTCCCCGTACGTCCCCTCGGACGTGTTGAGGTTGTGGTTGTACGCGTCGGCGCCCGCCGACCGCAGCCGGTCGGCCTGTCCGTCGGAGAGCAGGCCGAGGCAGGCGCACACCTCGACGTCCTCGTTCTGTTCCTTGATCGCCTCGATGGTCTGCGACACCCGGTCGATGTCCCGGTCCGTCGGGCCGCGCCCGCTGGCCACCAGGCAGACGCGTTTCGCGCCGCCCGCCACTCCGGCGGCGGCGGCCTTCGACGCCTCGTCCGGTTTCAGCCAGGTGTACTTGAGGATCTCGGCCTTCGAGCCGAGCCGCTGCGAGCAGTACGAGCAGTCCTCGGGGCAGAGTCCGGACTTGAGATTGACCAGATAGTTCAGCTTCACCCGCCGGCCGAACCACTGACGGCGCACCTTTCCGGCCGCGGCCACCACTTCGAGCAGGTCGTCGTCGGAGGTGGCCAGCACGGCGAGCGCTTCTTCACGGGTCGGCAGCTCGCGCCGCAGCCCCTTGTCCACCAGCGTGTTCAGGAGGTCCATGGCGATGATCCTGGCCTACTCGACCGCCCGCAGCCAAGGAGGAACCGGACAACAGAGCCCGCGGAGCGTGTGTGTATTGCCACACCATGCCCGGCTGCGCCCCCGGTTAGGGTCTGTGAGCTGCCTACAAAGGGGACCGCCGCCATGCCCTTCGCCCCATTCGACTGGATCGACGAGGAGGCGCGCCGCCGCGCGGACGCCGGACTCGTCCGTACGCTCCGCCCCCGGCCCGCCGAACCGGAACTGCTGGACCTCGCGAGCAACGACTACCTGGGCCTGACCCGGCACCCGGAGGTGACCGCGGCCGCCGCGGAGGCCGCGCGCCGGTGGGGCGCCGGGGCCACCGGCTCCCGGCTGGTCACCGGCTCCACCGCGCTCCACGCCGAACTGGAACGCGAACTGGCCGAATTCTGCGGCTTCGAAGCCGCGCTGGTCCTGTCCTCCGGTTACGCGGCCAATCTCGCCGCGCTCACCGCGCTCACCGGCCGCGGCTCCTTGATCGTCTCCGACGCGGGCAATCACGCCTCCATCGTCGACGGCTGCCGGCTCTCCAGGGCCTCGACGGCCGTCGTTCCGCACGCCGACCCCGAGGCCGTCGCCAAGGAACTGCGCGCGCACCGAGGGCGCGCCCTGGCCGTCACCGACTCGGTCTTCTCCGTCGACGGCGACGCCGCACCGCTGCCGGAACTGGCCGATGTCTGCCGGGCCGGCGGCGCCGCGCTGCTCGTCGACGACGCGCACGGGCTGGGTGTGCTCGGGGAGGGCGGGCGCGGCGCGCTCGCCGCTGCCGGTCTCGCGGGCGGCGACGGAGTCGTCACCACGCTCACTCTTTCCAAGTCCCTGGGCAGTCAGGGCGGCGCGGTGCTCGGTCCGGCCCGGGTGATCGACCATCTGGTCAACACGGCCCGCACGTTCATCTTCGACACCGGGCTCGCACCGGCCGCGGCCGGTGCGGCCCTCGCGAGCGTGCGACTGCTGCGCCGCGAGCCGGCCCGGGCGGGCAGGGCCCGCACGGTCGCCACCGCACTGTACGAACGGCTCACCGCCTCGGGACTGACCGCGGTGCGACCCGACGCCGCCGTCGTCTCGGTCCGGGCACCTTCCGCCGACGCTGCACTGCGCTGGGCGGCCGACTGCCGCACGGACGGTCTGGCGGTGGGCTGCTTCCGCCCGCCGTCGGTCCCGGACGGCGTCTCGCGGCTGCGGCTCACCGCCCGGGCCGATCTGACGGAGGAACAGGTCGCGACCGCGGTGGCGACCGTCCTGCGGGCCGCCCCGGCGGTCTGAGCCGCGCGGTCAGCCGGCCGGATCCTCGCCCAGGCCGGATACGAACGACTCCCAGGCCGTCGTGGAGAACCGCAGCGGCGGCCTGGAGAGATCCTTGGAGTCCCGCACGGCGAGACGCTCGCCACCGAGCGGCGCAGCCTCCACGCAGTTGTTCATACCCGTGCTGCGGCTGCTGCGCCGCCACCGTAACTCGTGTGGTTCGAGGCAATCGGACATCGGGCCCCCTCGGGCGGTCGGCGGTGCCTAGGCGCCGCGGTCGATCGCGGCGATCAGGTCCAACGAGTGCTCCGGCGACAGCGCGTGTGCCTGCAACGTGCGAAAGGCCGAGCTGTACGCCGCAAGGTCTTCTTTCCGCTCCAGATAGAGGCTACTCGTCAAATGGTCGAGAACGACCACATCCAGATCAGAACTGCTCGGAAATGAGAAGATGACGAATGGCCCGGTGAGGCCCATGTATCCGCCGACCGAGAACGGCAGTAACTGAAGCTGTACGTGCGGCAGTTGTGACACCCGTGCCAGATGGCGGAGCTGGTTCCGCATCACCCGCCGCCCGCCCACCTCGCGCCGCAGCACCGCCTCGTCGAGCACCGCGGTCAGCCGCAGCGGCGGATCCGTCCGCAGCACGCCCTGCCGGGCCAGCCGCACCTCCACCAGTGAGTCCAACTGGCCCGCGGGCAGCCCGTCCAGGGAGGCCCGGGTCACCGCACGCGCGTAGTCGGCGGTCTGCAACAGCCCCGGAACCACCGAGGTCTCCAGCGTGCGCGCGGTCCGGGCCTGGGACTCCAGGCTGATGAAGTCCCGGTACTGCGGCGGGATGAGACCGCGGTAGGCGTGCCACCAGCCGGTTCCCCCGCCGCCCGCGGACCCCGCGAGCATCTCCAGCAGGGTCCGCAACTGGGCGTCGTCCACACCGTAGGCGTCCAGCAGCCGACCCACGTCATCCGGCTTGACCCCACTGGTGCCGGTTTCGATGCGGCTCACCTTCGACTGGTGCCAGCCGAGCCTCTCCGCCGCGTCCCGACTGGTCAGCCCGGACGTGTGGCGCAGACTCCGCAGCTCCTCCCCGAGCTTGCGGCGGCGTACCGCGGGGCCGTACTGCATGCGCGCCTCCCTCCCTCTCGTGACGAGGGGTAAGTGTGCCGTCGTCCATGCCTCTGCGGGCCGGAGTTCACCGCATTGAGCGACAGATATATGCATATCTTTGTGGATCGCCGTCACGGGGGCGGCATCGGTGGCAATCTGGCGCGAAGCACATCCCGGACCGATCGCTGGTCGGCCCGGGCGGGAAAGGGGCGGCTCGCCATGGCAGACCAACAAGAAGCACGTGTCACTCTGCCCAGCGAGCCGGTATCGGTCTCCGCAGCACGCAGGCATGTGGCCCGGGTACTCGCGGGCTGGGGCCTGCCGGGCGACACCGAGGCCGCCGACACGATCCGGCTCATCGTCTCAGAACTCGCCACCAACGCCGTCCAGCACACCTTCGGCCAGTCGCCGACCTTCACCGTGGACCTGCGGCTGGAACGGGAGGAGCAGCTGCACCTCGGTGTGACGGACAGCCATCCCCGCTGGCCTCAGCGACCGCCCGCCGCCGTACAGCAGGACAACGGCCGGGGCATGGTGATCATCCGCTGTCTCGCCAAGGAATGCGGCGGCCGGCTCACGGTCACTCCGACCGCCGAGGGAGGCAAGACCGTCTGGATCGCGCTCCCGTGGACCGTCCCCGTCCAGGGCTGACGTCCGGAGTCCGGTAGCCGGACGGTTCGCTGCGCCGAAGTCGGCCCGAAACCGCTGCGCAGCAGCGCGCACAGCGCCGCAGCCGCCCCGCCGTACCGGTCTCCGCGGTGCACCACGGAGACCGTCCGCCGGAACGCCGTGGCTGCGCCGGCCGCGTATCGCCCGCGCCGTCGAGGGCGGCAGCGGCGCGGTGCTCGCCGCGCCGGGAGTGGCGCCGGTGACCTGACGGGTCCGCCGAGGAAAGGCGGTGGAGGGCGGAGCCCGGGGAAAGGGGGGCGGGTCAGCGGACCCTTCCGTACCAGACGCTGTTGGTCCAGATCCTCTCCAGTCGCACCACGGCACCGGTCTTCGGGGAATGCCAGATCCGGCCCCGTCCGGCGTAGATGCCCACGTGGTACACGTAGCGGCCGGAGTGGAAGAAGACCAGATCGCCGCGCTGCCGCCGCGATGCCAGGATGTGACGGGTCTTGTTGTACTGCTGCTGGGCCGTGCGCGGGAGCCACTTGCCCGCTTTCTTGAACGCGTACAGCGTCAGACCCGAACAGTCGAAACGGTGGGGGCCGGTGGCTCCGTACCGGTACGGAGAACCCTCCTTCGACGCGGCGACGTCGAGTGCCTTCGTCGCGCGCGTGGTGGCCTGGGCGTCGGCGGCGGTACCCGGGGCCAGCATGGTGCCGCCGACAGCCGCCAGCGTCAGAACCGTGGCCGTACCGGCCCGGGAGATCAGAGACGGGACATGAACCTGCGCAGTCATGCGCAACCCTTCGTCAGCCGCCTGTGAAGGATGACCTGTCGGGTTCGGGCTGGCGAAGTTGCCCGGCCGCACAAGGCGGCTTCACCCCGAGGGACGACCGGATGTCCGGTCGGCCCGTTGCGCTCGGGTCCTCCACTCCTGCCGATCCACTTCTGTCGACCAGGCATCCGGACGGCGGCAGGACTCGGCGTCCGCCCGGACCGCCCCGCCGCGGTGGCGGGGGCTTGTCGTCCCAGGGATCTTGACTCACCGACTGCCGGATTTCCGAGATGAAACAGCCATTTGTGAAGCTGCCCACGACTGGCCCGTTCGGGTGGACAGAGCGGTGCTCCGGGGTTGTGCGGCCGCCCTCGACGAGTCCCGCACCAGGGGCGGAACAGAAGATTCCGCTTACTGTCCACGCCGAAAGCGCAAGTCGGGCCGTCCCTCTCGCGGGGGATTCCCTGAGCCGAACGAGCGAGGAATTCTGGTCAGCCCGCCGGGCGTGTCGATCGGATAAATATGATCAACTCGGCGGGTCCGGGGGCATGGTGATACGTCCGGCCCGGCGTTCCCCGTCCAACACGCGCAGTGCCCGCGTCAGCGTCGTGGCGTGGATCTGCGCTTCGCCGCGCTCGTGCATGCGCGCGAGCGCGTCCCGGAGCGCGCCCGCTCGCGAGGCCAGCGCCTGCGCCGCCCGCAACGCGCCGTAGGTGTCGTTGTTGCGGGCGGGGTTGATCCGGCCCAGCTGGTCGAGGACTTCCAGATAGCAGTCGATGAACTCGCCCTCGGCGCGCGTCAGTGCGGGCAGCGGCGGGAACGGGGGTGGCTGCAACGGCGGTTCACCTCCCGCCGCTCGGCCGGGTAGAAGTCCCGCGGCTCTCCAGGACGTGGTCCACCAGCCCGAACGCCTTGGCGCCCGCGGCGTCGAGGATGAGATCGCGTTCGATGTCCTGCGCGATCCGCTCGGCGGTGTGTCCCGTGTGACGGGCGAGCATACCGGTCAGCAGCTCGCGGACGCGGGTGAGTTCCCGCGCCTGGATCTCCAGGTCGGACGGCTGGCCGTGCACCGGCTCCGCGAGCTCGGGCTGCTGGACGACGACCCTGGCCCCGGGCAGGGCGTGCCGCCGGCCGGGAGCACCCGCCGCAAGGAGGACTGCCGCGCCGGAACCTGCCTGGCCGAGACAGAAGGTCTCCACCTCGCAGGTGAGGTACTCCATCGTGTCGTAGACGGCGGCCATGGGACCGAACGGGCCGCCGGGAGAGTTGATGTAGAGCGAGATGGGCCGGTCCGGCGCTGCGTACTCCAGATACATGAACTGCGCGATCAGGTCGTTGGCGGCGGTGTCGTCGACCGGCGTACCGAGGAAGACGATCCGCTCGGCGAGCAGCTTGGAGTACGGATCGAGGGTGCGGGTCCCGTCGGTCGTGCGCTCGGTGAACTCGGGCAGGACATAACGGGCGGCAGGGCGGAACATGACGGAGCCTCTCGTCCGGTCTGTGTGGCCCTGCACATGCGTCTGTAAAAAATGTACAGGACGTACAGAAGGTTATGATGGGGACTATGGCCTACGAGATTCCTGTGACGCAAGCCCGGGCTGAACTCGCCGAACTGATCAACCGCGTCGTGTACGGCGGTGAGCGAGTCGTGGTGACGAGGCACGGGAAGCCGTTGGTCGCGCTTGTTTCGGCCGCTGACCTGGAGCGACTTGAGAGCGACGGTGCGGCCGCGGAGGAGCAGGTGATCAGTTCGGTCTCGTCGATCGGCTCCGCCGCGTCCGCTCCGGGCGAACGGCGGCGCTTCGGTATCGCGGCGGAACACCGCGGTCCGCACGCCCCGGGCAACTGACTGCCGGGCCCCTCCTGCACGCGCACGCCGTGCACCCCCGTGCGGCGGAGGGGTGCACGGCGTCCGCGGTGTTGCGCACGACCGCTCCGTATACGACCCGGTGCTCGATGGCGGTACGGGCCGCGGCCTCGTCGGCGTAACGGTGTGTCTCGAAGGCGCTTCCGCGCCCCTCGAACGGCTGCTGGAGCCGGTCGGCGGCGGGCCCTCGGCCTGCGATGCCGACCGGCAGGTCGCGTGGGGCCGTCCGGGCGGCGGGCCGGGCGAAGGCCCAGAGTGCGATGGCCACCACCGCCGGGATCAGGAGGATGACCACCACCATGCGGCGGTTCGGTGCGGCGGGCATGGAGGTGCCGCGATTCAATTCTGCCGATGCGCGAGCTGTCAAGAATGAATGTTCGTTTTAGGTTGGCGGCATGGCCCGTGTGTCCCAGGAACACCTCGATGCCCGTCGGCGGCACATCCTCGACGGCGCCGCGCGCTGCTTCGCGCGGAACGGATTTCACGGCACTTCGATGCAGGACGTGCTGCAGGAGGTCGGACTCTCGGCGGGCGCCGTCCACCGCTACCTCAGTGGCAAGGAGGACCTGATCGCGGCCGTCGCGGGGGAGGCGGTCGGCGGTGTCCGGCAGGCGTTCGAGGCGGTTGCCCAGGTCGGTCCGCCGCCCCTGCCCGATGTGCTGATCGGCCGGGTGATGCGCACGCTGTTCGGTGAGAAGAGGTGCTGGAGGACGGCCTGCGTGGCCTGATGTCCATGGATCCGCCCAAGATCAGTTAACGCGCCGGAAAAACTTCCGCCCTAACGTGCAATACCTCGCGGTGAGGCGCCGATTCTGCATTCAACAACCTGTTGAGCATGGTTAGTGTCTGGCTGCACCCAGGAACCGCCGGGCGGAAGACTGTGAGGTGGATGCGTTGCAACTGACCCCGCATGAGCAGGAACGCCTGCTCATCCATGTGGCTGCCGATGTGGCGGAGAAGCGCCGGGCGCGTGGACTACGGCTCAATCACCCCGAGGCGGTCGCGTTGATCACCGCGCATCTGCTGGAGGGTGCCCGTGACGGCCGAACGGTCTCCGAGCTGATGGCTTCCGGACGCAAGGTGCTCACCCGTGACGACGTCATGGACGGCATCCCCGAGATGATCCACGACGTCCAGGTCGAGGCCACCTTCCCGGACGGCACCAAACTCGTCACCGTCCACGACCCGATCGTCTGACGGGGGCTGCCGATGATCCCGGGAGAGATCCTCCATGCGGACGGGCCCGTGCCGCTCAACGAGGGCCGCGCCGTCACCCGTCTGACCGTGCTGAACGCCGCCGACCGGCCCGTCCAGGTCGGCTCCCACTACCACTTCGCCGAAGCCAACCCCGGCCTGGAGTTCGACCGTCCGGCCGCGCACGGTCTGCGGCTGAACATCGCCGCAGGCACCGCGGTCCGCTTCGAACCCGGCATCCCCGTCGATGTCGAACTCGTGCCCCTCGCCGGACGGCGCGCCGTCCCAGGCCTGCGCGGCGAAACCGGAGGAGCCCTCGATGGCTGAACTCGACCGAGCCGTCTACGCCGACCTGTTCGGACCCACCACCGGCGACCGCATCCGGCTCGCCGACACCGATCTGCTCGTCGAGATCGAGGAGGACCGCTCCGGCGGCCCCGGACTCGCCGGCGACGAGGCGGTGTTCGGCGGCGGCAAGGTGATCCGGGAGTCGATGGGCCAGGCGTGCACCACGCGGGCCGAAGGCGCCCCGGACACGGTCGTCACCGGCGCCGTGATCATCGACCACTGGGGCATCGTCAAGGCGGACATCGGCATCCGCGACGGCCGCATCACCGGGATCGGCAAGGCAGGAAACCCGGACACGATGGACGGGGTCCACCCCGACCTGGTCATCGGCCCGGAGACCGAAATCATCGTGGGCAACGGCAAGTTCCTCACCGCCGGAGCCATCGACGCACACGTCCACTTCATCTCGCCGACCCTGATCGACCAGGCGCTCTCCTCCGGTATCACCACGCTCGTCGGCGGCGGCACCGGACCGGCCGAGGGCACCAAGGCCACCACCATCACTCCGGGCCCCTGGCACCTCGCCCGGATGTTCGCCGCGCTCGACGCCTACCCCGTCAACATCGGCCTGCTCGGCAAGGGCAACACGATGTCCCGCGAGGCCATGCACTCCCAACTGCGCGGCGGCGCACTCGGATTCAAGATCCATGAGGACTGGGGTGCCACCCCCGCCGTCATCGACGCGTGCCTGGGCGTCTGCGAGGAGACCGGCGCGCAGCTCGCCATCCACACGGACACCCTCAACGAGGCGGGATTCGTCGCGGACACCCTGGCCGCCATCGCCGGGCGCACCATCCACGCGTACCACACGGAGGGAGCCGGTGGCGGTCACGCACCCGACATCATCAGTGTGGTCTCGGAGCCGTACGTCCTGCCCAGCTCCACCAACCCGACCCGGCCGCACACCGTCAACACCATCGAGGAACACCTCGACATGCTGATGGTCTGCCACCACCTCAACCCCACCGTGCCGGAGGACCTGGCGTTCGCCGAGTCGCGGATCCGGCCGTCCACCATCGCGGCCGAGGACATCCTGCACGACCTGGGAGCGATCTCGATCATCTCCTCGGACTCCCAGGCCATGGGCCGGATCGGCGAGGTCGTCCTGCGTACCTGGCAGACCGCGCACGTGATGAAGAAACGTCGCGGGGCGCTGCCGGGCGACGGCCGGGCGGACAACCACCGAGTGCGTCGCTATGTCGCCAAATACACCATCAACCCCGCCGTCGCCCAGGGCCTCGACAAGGAGATCGGCTCCGTCGAGACCGGCAAGCTCGCCGACCTGGTGCTGTGGGACCCGGCGTTCTTCGGCGTCAAACCGCAGACCGTCATCAAGGGCGGTCAGATCGCCTACGCACAGATGGGTGACGCCAACGCCTCCATCCCCACCCCGCAGCCGATCCTGCCCCGCCCGATGTTCGGCGCCGTCGGCCGGGCGCCGGCCGCGAACTCGTTCAACTTCGTGGCGGGGGCGGCGATCGAGGACGGGTTGCCGGAACGCCTCGGACTCGGCAAACGGTTCGTGCCGATCACCAGCACCCGGGGGATCAGCAAGGCGGACATGCGGGAGAACGACGCGGTGCCGCGGGTCCAGGTCGATCCGGACAGCTTCGGCGTCACCATCGACGGCGAACCGGTCGAACCTGCTCCCGCCGCCGAACTCCCCATGGCCCAGCGTTACTTCCTCTTCTGAAACAGGCCATGTGATGAGCCGCGCAGCACTGCTCGTCCTCGCCGACGGCCGGTTCCCCGCCGGTGGGCACGCCCACTCAGGTGGCGTCGAACCGGCCGTCGCGGCAGGGCGCATCCGTAACGCCGAGGACCTGGCCGCCTTCTGCCGGGGCCGCCTGCACACCACCGGACTCACCGCCGCCGCACTTGCCGCGGCGGCGGCCCACGGCCTCGACCCGCTCGCACTCGACGAGGCCGCCGATGCCCGCACCCCGTCACCCGCGCTGCGCGCCGTCGCGCGCAAGCTCGGCCGTCAGCTGATGCGGGCGGCCCGCGCCACCTGGCCGAGTCCCGAACTGGCCGCGCTCGCCGAGGCCCGGCCGCGCGGCGCCCACCAGCCCGTCGTGTTCGGCCTCACCGCACGCGCGGCGGGCCTCGAACCCGAGGACGCGGCGCACTGCGTCGCGTACGAAGCGGTCAGCGGACCGGCCACCGCGGCGGTCCGGCTGCTCTCCCTGAATCCCTTCGAGGCCACCGCCGTCCTCGCCCGCCTAGCACCCGAACTCGACCGGGTCGCCGCACAGGCAGCCGCCGCCGTGCACCATGGCATCGAGGCGCTTCCCGCAGCCTCCGCGCCGCTGCTCGACATCACCGCCGAAGCGCACGCCGCCTGGCAGGTCCGCCTGTTCGCCTCGTAGGACCCACCCGCACCGCACCCTCCAGGAGTCGCACCCATGCACCTCGACCACTCCCACGACGGCCCGTCCGCCGTCAGTGCCGACGCGGCACGCCCCGACGGCACCCGCCGCGCCCTGCGCATCGGGCTCGGCGGACCGGTCGGCTCCGGGAAGACGGCGACCGTGGCCGCGCTCTGCCGTGCACTGCGCGACCAACTGTCCATCGCCGTCGTCACCAACGACATCTACACCCGCGAGGACGCCGCGTTCCTGCTGCGCAACGCCGTGCTGCCGCCCGAACGCATCCAGGCGGTCGAGACCGGCGCCTGCCCGCACACCGCCATCCGCGACGACATCTCCGCCAACCTCGAAGCCGTCGAGGACCTGGAGGACACCGTCGGTCCGCTCGATCTGATCCTTGTCGAGTCCGGCGGTGACAACCTCACCGCCACCTTCTCCAAGGGACTGGTCGACGCCCAGATCTTCGTCATCGACGTGGCGGGCGGCGACGACATCCCGCGCAAGGGCGGACCCGGCGTCTCCACCTCCGACCTGCTCGTGATCAACAAGACCGACCTCGCCCCGTACGTCGGCTCCGATCTGGACCGGATGGCCGTGGACGCCGCGAAGCAGCGCGGCGAACTCCCCGTCGCGTTCACCTCCCTCACCTCCGGTGAGGGTGTCAAGCCGGTGGCGGACTGGGTACGGGCGCAGCTCGCCGCCTGGACCGCATGAGTATCCGCGCGACCGCCCGGATCACCGCCGTCCCCGACGGCCGCGGCACCACGGCTCTCCCCGTTCTCGAGAGCGACGGGCCGCTGGCCCTGCGCCGGACCAGGGCCGCCACCGCCCCGTACGCCCGGGTCACCGTCGTCGGCGCGATGAGCGCGCCGCTGGGCGGGGACCGGCTGGCCATCGAGGCGCGGGTCGAGGACGGCGCCCGGCTGACCGTGGACTCCGCGGCAGCGACCGTGTCGCTGCCCGGACCCGGGCCGGCCGTCCAGCCGGCCACCTACGGCATCGAGTTGACGGTGGGGGAGGGGGCGGAGCTCAACTGGCTCCCCGAACAGCTCATTTCGGCGTGCGGTAGTGAGCTGCACATGACCACCAAGGTCGAACTCGCCGCAGGAGCAAGGCTGGTGCTGCGCGAGGAACAGATCCTGGGTCGCCACGGCGAGACCACCGGAACGCTCACGAGCCGCCTCACCGTCCACCGCGCCGGCCGCCCGCTGCTGGATCAGCACACGGCGTACGGCCCGGGGGCGCCCGGTGGCTGGGACGGTGGTGCCGTGCTCGGCGGCCACCGCGCGGTCGGCCAACTCCTGCTGGTGGATCCCTCATTCGACGAGAAGTGCCCCGAGACGAGGCTGCTGGGACCGACCGCCGTGCTCACCGGACTCGTCGGTCCTGCGGTGCTGGTGACCGCGGTGGCCCCCGACGCGCGCCTGCTTCGTGCCGTGCTGGACGGTGCGATGAGCGAGGTGCTGGGCGGCTGACGCACCTGCGCACCGCTCAGCGGGACACGGGTGTCCGGTTATCGATTCGGTAAAGAAGTGCACGGGCGGCCTGTTCTCAGGAACCCCACAGACGACAGGATCCCCGGGAGGTCCCGAATGTGAACTGCGCTGCTTCCTGCGGCGCTTCAGGCAATGGGGGAGGTTCCACTTGAGACGCACAGCAGTGCTCGGCTCGGCCGGCACTCTGATCGCGGGCACGCTCATAGCGGGCGCGATAGCCGCACCGACGGCTAGCGCCGACGGCCGCCACCACCGTGGTTCGGAGGCACGCGGCGTCCAGATCGCCGCCGCACGGGCGGCCCGCACCGGCATCGACTGGAAGGACTGCGCGGCCGACTGGGCCCTGCCCACTCCGATTCAGTGCGGCTGGGTGACCGTACCGCTCGACTACGCCCGGCCCGACGGCAAGCAGATCAAGCTCGCTGTCGACCGGCACGTCAGCACCGGCACGAAGCAGGAGCGACAGGGCGCGCTGATCTACAACCCGGGCGGCCCCGGCGGCTCCGGGCTGCGGTTCCCCACCCGGATCACCAACAACAACCCGCTGTGGACGAAGACCGCGAAGGCGTACGACTTCGTCGGCTTCGACCCCCGCGGCGTCGGCCACTCGGCACCGATCTCCTGCGTCGACCCGCAGGAGTTCGTGAAGGCCCCGAAGGCCGACCCGGTGCCCGACAGCGAGGCCGACAAGCGTGCCCAGCGCAAGCTCGCCGCCGAATACGCGGACGGCTGCGCCGAGCGCAGCGGCGAGATGCTGCCGCACATGACCACCCCGGACACCGCACGCGACCTGGACGTCATCCGCGCCGCGCTCGGTGAGAAGAAGCTCAACTACCTGGGCGTCTCCTACGGCACCTATCTGGGTGCGGTCTACGGCACGCTGTTCCCGGACCACGTCCGGCGCATGATCGTCGACAGTGTGGTCGACCCGGCGAAGGACAACATCTGGTACGAGGCCAACCTCAACCAGGACATCGCCTTCCAGAAGCGCTGGGACGACTGGAAGGCATGGGTCGCCAAGAACGACGCGGCCTTCCACATCGGCACCACGCCGGCCCAGGTCGAGCAGGAGTGGCTCAAGCTGCGCGCCTCGGCCAAGAAGAGCCCGATCGGTGGAGTGGTCGGACCCGCCGAGCTCATCGGCTTCTTCCAGAACGCGCCGTACTACGACTCCACCTGGGTGCTCGTCGCCCAGACCTGGAGCGACTACCGGGCGGGCGACACCCAGGCGCTCGTCGACGCGGCGGGCCCCGACATGTCGGACCTCGCGGGGAACGTGTCCTCGGAGAACAGCAATGCCGTGTACACGGCCGTCGAATGCGCGGATGCCAAGTGGCCCAGCAGTTGGCAGAAGTGGGACCGCGACAACACCCGGCTGCACAAGGACTACCCGTTCATGACCTGGGCCAACGCCTGGATGAACCTGCCCTGTGCGACCTGGCGGGCCAAGCAGCAGACCCCGGTGGAGGTCAGGACCGGCAAGGGTCTGCCGCCGGTGCTGATCGTGCAGTCCACACGTGACGCCGCCACTCCGTACGAGGGTGCCGTCGAGCTGCACAAGCGTTTCAAGGGCTCGCGTCTGATCACCGAGAAGGACGCCGGCTCGCACGGCGTCACGGGCCTGACCAACCCCTGCATCAACGACCGGGTGGACACCTACCTGCTCACCGGGCAGACCGACCGGCAGGACGTGACGTGCGCCCCGCACGCCACTCCGAAGCCGTGATCGGCTGAACGACGGGGACGGGCGGCCGGCCGAACATCACCGGCCGCCCGTCCCCGTACGGGCCCGTGCGCACGGGCCTACCGCGCCGACGTCCCCCGGTCGTACCGCTCCAGCCAGGCGTCCTCCGCCGCATAGTCGAACAGGCCCTCGCCGTAGGCACGCAGCATCGCCGGGAAGGCATCCCGCCAGTCCCGGCCGTCCAGCTGCCCGGCGAGCCACTCGACGGTCTCGGGCAGCGATTCCGCGTACCCCGTCACCGGCCGGTAGCCCAGCTCCTTCGCCGCGGCCGTCATGTCGTACACGATGGGGTGGGCGCTGCTCCACGGCGTCTCGCCCACCCCGCCCTCGGGAGGTGCTCCCGCCACCAGCACGGTCTCCGTCTCCCGGCCGAGCACACCGTCGATCGCCGATGCGATCTCCGCGACCGTGGGCGCCTGCGGATCGGCCGCGTTGAGGACTCGCGACCCGGGCTGCCGGGCGGCGAGCCGGATCAGCTCGGCCACGTTGGACACATGGACCGGGTGGAAGCGGCTCGTGCCGTTGTACGCGAGCACCCGGCGCCTGCGGCCGTCCAGCAGCCGCTTCACGAAGTACAGCTCGCGCGGGGACCGGCAGTGGCGGCCGTGGATCGCGCCGGCCCGCAGCAGCGTCACGGGCAGAGTGCCGCCCGCCGCCAGCAGGTCCTGCTCCAGCCGGATCTTCCGGGTCCCGTACGTCGCGTCGGCGGGCGCCACCGTCGCCTGCGTCTCCGGGATCGGCACCGGGTACAGCGGGGCGCCGTCCGGCTCGCCCTGCGTGTCGAAACTGCGGCCTCGATCGTCCTCGTACACCGCACCGCTGGAGATGACGACCGCCGAACCGATCCGGTCCGCGAGCCCGGTCAGCTGCCGGGCGTGCTGCTCGCCGTACGCGACCATGTCGATCAGCACGTCACAGCCGTCGCCGAGCGCCGTCGCCAGCGCGCCCGCCTCGTTCCGGTCGAGGGCGACCGACCGCACCCCGTCGGCCCACCGCTCGTCCCGGCCGCCGCCGCGTGAGGCCGCGGTCACCTCCCAGCCGTCCGTGGCCAGCGCCTGGACGGCCACCCGCCCGATCTGTCCGGTCGCCCCGACAACCCATGCGTGTCCATTGCTCATGGGCGGAACGCTAGGCGGCGCAAGGGGCGCCGGACCAGGGGAGTTCGCCGGCGGCGGATTCGCGGTCAGCGTCGCAGTTTCGGGAACTTCCGCGTCTTCTCGGACTGTTCGGCCTTCACCTTGGCCGCGTACTCGTCGACGTACTCCTGACCGGAGAGCCCGAGGATGGCGTACATGATCTCGTCGGTGACCGCACGGATCGCCGCCTTGCGATCCTCCATCCCGGCGTAGCGGGAGAAGTCCAGCGGCTCACCGAAGCGGATGGTGACCTGTTTGATGCGCGGGAACACCCTGCCGGGCGGCTGGATCTCGAACGTGCCGACCATCGCGCACGGCACCACCGGCACCTGCGCCGTGATCGCCATCACCGCGACACCGACCTTGCCCTTGTACAGCCGCCCGTCGTGCGAGCGTGTGCCCTCCGGGTAGATCCCGAGCAGCTCACCCCCGCTCAGCACGCCGAGCCCTTCGCGGATCGCGGCCCGCCCGGCGTCGATGCCGGACCGGTCGACCGGGATCTGCCCGGCGCTGCGGAAGAACGCCGCGGTCAGCCGCCCCTTCACACCGGGGCCGGTGAAGTACTCCGCCTTGGCGAGGAAGGTGATGCGCCGTTTGATGATCGCGGGCATCAGGAAATGGTCGGAGAACGACAGATGGTTGCCTGCGACGATGGCCGCGCCGTCCGCCGGGATGTTCTCCAGGCCCTCGATCCTGGGCCGGAAGAGCAATCGCAGCAGTGGGCCCAGAATGACGTATTTGAGCACGTAGTAGAACACGGTGTCTCTCCCAGCGTTACCGAGTCGGCTCGATGGCCGCGTTCCGGGCGGGTCATGGCGTGAATGTGCCCAGTCAGCCGGTCCGCATGTCCGAACGGCCGAAGCCGGGTCCGATCGGGCCCGGGCCGGATCCCCGCCGACTCGCGTGACGGCCCGTCAGGTCCATGTCCCGTGGCCCGGCGCTCCCGGTCTGCTGAGCTGACCGATGGTAGCCCGGGCCGTTGCCGGGGGTGCGGGTGGTGGCCGTGCCCGGCCCGGCCCCACAGGTCCTGGAGCCCGGCCGGCTGCTCGGTCGACCGTCGGCTCAGGGGGCGGCCTGGTCCGCCTCGCGCACGACCGCCCAGACGTCCGCCACCGGGCCCATGTGCCGGAGCTTCTCCGGGTTGATCACCGTGCGGATCGTCTGGATCCGCCCGTCGAGGATGTCGAGCGCCAAGGCGTTGAGGACCTTGCCGTCGCGGTCGCGGATGACCGCGCCCGGCTGGCCGTTCACCTCGCGCGGCTCCACGACGCCGCCGATCCGGACGAACGGCGGGACGAGCACGGAGAGCACCCGGGCCACGTTCTCGGCGCCGAGGATGCGGGTGGCCAGTTGCGGGGTCTTGCCGCCGCCGTCACCGGCCATGTGGACGTCGGCTGCGAGCAGTTCCCGCAGCCCGTCGACGTCCCCTTCCTTCAGCGCGTCGAAGAACCGCCCGGCGAGTGCCTCGCGCTCGCGCCGGTCGGCCTCGAACCGCGGCCGGCCCGCGTCCATGTGGCGGCGCGCCCGTACCACCAGCTGCCGGCACGCAGCCTCCGAGCGGCCCACGGCCGATGCGACGTCGGGGAAGCCGAACCCGAACACCTCCCGCAGCACGAAGACCGCCCGCTCCAACGGGCTGAGCCGCTCCAGCAACAGCAGGGCCGCCATCGACAACGAGTCGGCCAGCTCCGCCGACCGCTCCGGGTCCTGGTAGGGGTCGGCCAGCAGCGGCTCGGGAAACCACGGTCCGACGTACTCCTCCCGCCGGACACGGGCCGAACGCAGCACGTCGATCGAGATCCGGGTGACCACGGCGGAGAGGAAGGCCTTGGCCGAGGCGGGGCGCCCCGGGGAGGCGTTCCAGCGCAGCCAGGTCTCCTGGACCGCGTCCTCGGCCTCGCTCACGCTGCTCAGGAGCCGGTAGGCGATCGAGAACAGCAGCGGCCGCAACTCTTGGAACTCCTCGGTCCGGTTCACGCGAGCTCCGCCTCGAAGCCCTGTCGCCACGAGGGGTAGCGGGGCTCCCAGCCGAGCTCCCGCTTGGCCTTGGCGTTGGAGAAGCCGCGCCCCTCCGTCATCATCACCACCGCCTGTTCCCCGGCCAGCAACCGGGCCAGCCAGATGGGCACCCGCATCGGCCGCCTCGCCCCCGCACACGCCGCCAGGTGAGGCAGCCACTCGCTCGCCGGAGCCGGTTCGTCGTCGACGATGTTGAACACGCCCTTCGCCTTCTGCTCCACGGCAAGCACGGTGGCGCCGGCCGCGTCGTCGAGATGCACCCACGAGCTGTAGCCGTTGGCGCGTCCGACGAGCGGGTACTGCCGCTTGCGCACCAACGTGACCTGGTCGTCGATGGCGCCCGGCCCGTAGAACGCGCCGTACCGCAGGACGGCGCCGCCCGCCCGGAGGACCACGTCCTCGACGTGGTGCATCGCCTCCATCCCCGCCTGCGCCGCCGTCCCCGTCATCAGGTCCAGCGGGTCCTCCTCGGTCTTCACCCACCCACCCTCACGGATGCCGTTCCAACTGGCGTAGCCCTGCGCGACGACATGGGACACGCCGGTCGCCTCGGCCGCGGCCGCCAGGTGATCCGTCCCTTCGGTGCGCAGCCTGTTGGTGACGGCGAACCAGCGGTCCGGATGTTTGATGTCAGGCTTGCCGGCGTGCGCCATGGAGATCGCGGTCATCTGGTGCACGATCACATCCGGCCGCGCACCGGCGACCGCCTCGCCGACCGACGCCGCGTCCAGCCCGTCCATCACGACCGCTTCGGCGCCCAGCCGCTCCAGCAGGGACAGCTTGGCCGCGCTCGTCGTCGTGGCCGTCACCCGGTGGCCCCTGGCCACGAGTTGCGGTACCAGCCGCTGTCCCAGGACCCCGCTCCCGCCCGCCACGAAAACCCGCATGATCGTCACCTTCCTGCCGCAGACCCGGTCTCTGTCACCTTTGACGAGACAGCCCCGCCGCCTGTGACACGACACGGGACGGAAGCCCGTCGCGGGGACATCCGGGGACATCCGCCGGACGGGACGTCTCAGACGCAGGAGCGCCGCGGGTTGACGAGGAGGAGCGCGATGTCGTCGTTGCCTGCCGCGGACCGCTTCGCGTAGGCGACCAGCGTGTCCGCGAGCGCCTCCATGGTCAGGCCGCGGGAGGCACCGACCACCTCGGCGAGGCAGGCCGTGGCGTCGTCGAGGTCGATGCCGGGTGACTCGACGAGGCCGTCGGTGTACAGGGCGAGCACGGCGCCGACGGGCAGCTCGATCTCGGTGTCCGGGTAGCCGGCGCAGGGATCGATGCCGAGCAGCAGGCCGGGAGACAGATCGAGGACATGGGTACGCCCGTCGGGACAGCTCAGGACCGGCGGAGGGTGACCGGCGGTGGCCAGCTGGGCGCGCTCGTTCGCCAGGTCCAGGTGCGCGTAGAGGCAACTGGCGAACAGGCCCGGATTGAGGTCGGTGAGGAGACGGTTGGTCCGGGCCAGGACGTCTCCGGGCGGTGCGCCCGCCGAGGCGTGCACCGCCGCTCGGACCTGCCCCATGAGGGCGGCCGCATTGACGTTGTGGCCCTGGACGTCGCCGATGGTCGCGGCGACCGTCGTGTCGTCGATGCGGATCAGGTCGTAGAAGTCACCGCCGATGGCCACGTGGCGGGCGGCCGGAAGATAGCGGGCGGCCACGTCCAGGCCGGGGATGCCGGGCAGGGCGTGCGGCAGCAGGGCGGCCTGCAGACTGTGGGCCAGCTGGTGCGTGGCGTCGTACAGGCGCGCACGGTCGTAGGCCTGGCCGATCAGCCCGGCGAGCGAGACGAGGACGGTGCGGTCCTGCGCGGTGAACGGATGCGGCCGGTCGTAGGCGAGGACCAGCGAGCCGATGATGTCTCCGGAGGCGATGAGCGGCAGCATGGCCCAGGCGGACATCCCGTCCATGGTGGTGGCGGAAGGATAGGCCCGCTTCAGTTCCTCGAAGCTGGCGAAGAAGCTGGGAACACCGGTCTCCAGAATGCGCACGGCAGCGGTGCCCGCGCTCATCGGTGTTCCGTCGAACCGGGCGATGAGCTCGGCGTCGTAACCGCGGTAACCGAGTATCCGCAGCCGGCCTTCCTCCTCCGTCATGAGCGCGAGCGCCTGCGCACCGAAGGCGGGTACGAGCTGGTCGGCGGCCTGTGTCACCACGTCCTGCACGGCGACGGCCTCGGTGAGCGTGGCCGCGAGATGCATCAGGTGGTAGAGCGAGGCGGCCCGGCCGAGCGATGCGGACGGAGCCGGACTCCGCGGCGCGGGAGTGGCCGGCACGGGGTCGGTGCCGGCCGAGGTGATGCGCACGCTGATGCCGCTCGCGTCCGGGTAGAGCTGGAAGGACAACCAGTGGTCGGGCGGGCGCAGCGCGATGAACGAGGTGGGCCGGTGGCTCACCGCGGCGGCGCGGTAGCGGTCTTCGAAGACGGGGTCGTCCAGCCACGGGAGCGCCTGCCACGGCAGGAGGCCCAGCAGGCTTTTGCCGTCGGCACCGACCAGCTCGGCGGCGTCCGGGCTGACGAAGACGATCCGGCCCTCCGGGTCGAGCGCGCAGCATCCGCCGGGCAGGCGGTCGATGAATTCCGCGGCCGCGAGCGCTTCCATCGGTCCGGGGACACGGCCGCGGGGGTGGGCCAGGACCCGAGGCAGTGCTCCGGCGGACAGCGGACTGCCGGCGTCCACGGCGTCCTCCAGTTCCAGGCACAGCCGCCGGGAGAACGCGTGGACGGCATCACGCTCGTGTGCCGTGAGCGCCGGTGGATGCGACCCGGGCCACAGCAGTACGACGCCGCCCCATCGCGTGGCTTCGCTGGAGAGCGGGAGCGCGGCGAGCACGAAGTCGTACGGCAGCACGAGCGCGAGGCGCGGGTATGTCTGTGCCACTTCCTGCTGGCTGCCGAGCCAGATCATGCGCTGCTCGCGCACGCAGTGGGCCACGGGGATGGGATCCGACAGCGCAACCCGCGCCCACGGCGCGGCGATCTCGTGGGAAACACCGGTGACCGACGCCAGCCGCAGCGTCCTTTCCCCCGGCGGCATCAGATAGATCATGGCCACCGAGGCACCGGTCTCCCGTACGACCCGCGCGAGTGCGGGGTCCAATGGTTCCGGGCCCGAGCCCTTCCCGTCGGCAGGCCCGGCGGGCTTCTGCACGGCCTCACTCTCCCTCCGCGGCGGCGGACGGAGCTGCCCGCGTCATACGGCGGGGCGGAGCCGTCGCCTCATCGCGCCGGGGTGCCACCGCCACCGGGCGTCTGCACGGAGCCCTCCGCCTTCCGGCGCCGCGGGCACCGGGTCTGCGGCCGCCCGCGCGGTGCGCCCCGAGAGCCACCGGGATCCGGGAGCCGCGCACCCATGACGCCGCAATGACGGCCGGCGCGCCGCCGCCTGATCAGGGCGTTCGCCGCCAGAAGCTCCTCCTCGCTGCTGCGAACGCCGGCGGCGGCCCACGGCCGACGGCTCGGTCAGGCCTGGGGAGGCGGGGTCTGGTCCCGGTCCGTACCGAACTGGTCCTTGAGCTTGTCCTGTCCGCTGTCGACCTGTCCGCGGTACTTGCCCTGCGTCCTGCTGTCGATGGTGTCCCCGGCCTTGTCGATGCCCTTACCTGCCTGGCTCTCGTGGCCCTTCATCATCTGCTTGATCTTGTCCATCATGGACATGGCTCCTCCTAGGAGTTCGTCCCACCTCTCCAGGGTCACCACTCCTCGCCCGGTTCGCATCTGCGCGGGCCGCGCGCGGCCCTTGGCGCCGGTGTGGAGGGGCCGGGGCCGTCTCCGCGAGCCCGGGCAGCGGAAGGACACCGGGCGGCCCCAGCAGGAGAGGGCGCCCGGTGCGGGGCGTGAGTGCGTGCCCGGCGGTTGCACGGCCGGTGGCGGCCGCGGTCCGTCGGAGGGTCCGGGGCATCAGCCCGGCGGGTGCTTCCCGGATCAGGTGTCGCGGGTGGCGACCATCCCGAGGGTGATCAGCCCGAGCACCACCCAGCCGAACCAGAGCCAGCCGTTGCTCCCCAGGGCCACCGTGTAGGCGGTGACCGCCACCAGGGCCCCGACGGTGAGCATCCCCATCGCCTTCGTGGATCCGGACATGCGCGCACCCTCCTCAACGGCCGCGCGGCCGTGGACCCCATCGTCACCCGGAAGGCGTCTCCACCGCTACTGTCCGCGCGCCTGCAACGAGGCGAGGTAGGCGTTGTACGCCTTCAGCTCCTGGTCGCCGTCGCGGTCGGCGGCGCGGTCCGCGCGCTTCGCCGTCCGCTGCTCGGAGCGGTACCACTGGAAGACCAGCGCGATCAGCACCAGCACCGACGGGATCTCGCTGAACGCCCAGGCGATGCCGCCCGCCCAGCTCTGGTCGCTCAGCGCGTCGACACCCAGCGAGGCCGGGGGGGTCTTGTACGTCTCCACCATCGGCGTGGTCGCCATCATCAGCGCGATGCCGAAGAACGCGTGGAACGGCATGCCGGCGAAGAGCTCCAGCATGCGCATCACATAACCGGGCCGGTGCGGTCCGGGGTCGACGCCCATGATCGGCCAGAAGAAGACCAGGCCGACGGCGAGGAAGTGCACCATCATCGCGAGATGCCCGGTCCGCGATCCCATCAGGAAGTCGAAGATCGGAGTGAAGTACAGCGCGTACAGGCTGGCGATGAAGAGCGGGATGGTGAACATCGGATGCGTGATGATCTTCATGTACCGGCTGTGCAGCAGCATGAGCAGCAGCTCACGCGGTCCCGTACGGCCTCGGCCCGCGACCGGCAGCGCGCGCAGCGCCAGGGTCACGGGGGCTCCCAGGAGCAGCAGGATCGGCGACAGCATGCTGATCACCATGTGCTGCACCATGTGGGCACTGAACATGACCATGCCGTAGTCGTTGAGCTTCGTGCACATCACCAGCGCGATGCTCAGCACGCCGACGGTGAAGAAGACGATCCGGTTGACCGGCCAGCCGTCCCCGCGTCTGCGCAGCCGCAGCACCGCGTACCCGTACAGGCCGAGCGCGAGGACGCATCCGATCAGGAAGACAGGGTCTGCGGAGAACTGGAGCCCACGTCCCAGCGTGAACGGCGGCAGATCCATGTTCATGCCGTGCCCGCTGTGATCCATCTGTTCACTCCCGATGGGGACGTCCCCGTTTGGGGCGGGTGGCCCCCACATGTGTTCACCCCCCCCGGCCCGCAGCTGCGGCCGGGGGCGGTTCTCAGGTGCGGGTGTTGCTCAGAGCACGCACTCGGCCTCGGCGTACCGCTCGGCCGGGACCGTTTTGAGGGTCTCCACCGCCTGGGCCAGCGGCACCATGGTGATCTCCGTACCACGCAGCGCCGTCATCATGCCGAACTCGCCGCGGTGCGCCGCCTCGACCGCGTGCCAGCCGAACCGGGTCGCGAGGACCCGGTCGTACGCGGTGGGCGTGCCGCCGCGCTGGACATGACCGAGTATCACCGGGCGTGCCTCCTTGCCCAGGCGCTGCTCCAGCTCGATGGAGAGCTGAGTGGCCACCCCGGCGAACCGCTCGTGACCGTAGACGTCCTTGGTGCCCTGCTCGAACTCCATGGAGCCGACGCGCGGCTTGGCGCCCTCGGCGACCACGACGATCGCGAACTTCTTGCCTGCCGAGAAACGCTTGCCGACCAGCTCGGTCAGCTCGTCCATGTCGAACGGACGCTCCGGCACGACGATGGCGTGCGCGCCCGCCGCCATGCCCGAGTGCAGGGCGATCCACCCGGTGTGACGTCCCATGACCTCGACGATCAGGACCCGCTGGTGCGACTCAGCGGTGGTCTTCAGCCGGTCGAGGGCATCGGTGGCGACGCCGACCGCCGTGTCGAAGCCGAAGGTCACGTCGGTCGACGCGATGTCGTTGTCGATGGTCTTCGGCACGCCGACGATCGGAAGGCCCGCCTCGGAGAGCAGATGGGCCGCCTTCAGGGTGCCCTCGCCGCCGATCGGGATGATGGCGTCGAGACCGAGATCGGCGACATGGCCCCTGGCCTGCTCCACGCCGCCGCGCAGGTGTGCGGGCTGGACGCGTGAGGAGCCGAGGATCGTGCCGCCGCGGGCGAGAATGCCGCCGACCGCGTCGAGGTCGAGCTTGCGGTAGTCGCACTCCAGGAGGCCCTTCCACCCGTCGTGGAAGCCGATGACCTCGTCGCCGTGGTCGACCACCGCGCGGTGCACGACGGAACGGATGACGGCATTGAGGCCGGGGCAGTCGCCGCCGGAGGTGAGCACACCAATACGCATTGCCCGGGAAACCTTTGCAACGTGGGCCGACGACCGGACCACGTCGTCCGGTTGGATCCCCGCCACCCTACCGGCGCAGGGTGGCGGGACCGAACCAGGCGTCCGCCTGATGGACTCCGCTCAGTTGAGCGAAATGTGCGTCATGCGGGTCATGCAGGCTGGGTCGCCGAGGCGATGCGCTCCGCGCGCAGTGCTTCGTACCAGCGATCGTCCGTCGGCGGCAGGGCGTTGACGTCGAGAGCCAGTTTCAGGAGCAGGTCCGCGATCTGCGGGTTACGGGCCATCACGGGCCCGTGCATGTACGTACCGAAGACCGTGTCGTTGTACGCGCCCTCGGTTCCGTCACCCGTGCCGTTGCCCCGGCCGAGCTGCACCCGGGCGAACGGGCGTGCCGTCGGACCCAGATGCGTGACGCCCTGGTGGTTCTCGAATCCGGTCAGCGGCGGCAGGCCGAGGTGCGGATCGATGTCCGCCAGTACGTCACCCACGCAGCGGGCACCCTCGCCGCGCGTGGAGACCACGTCGAGCAGGCCGAGACCGGGCTCGCGCTCGCCGAGGTCGTTGATGAACTCATGGCCGAGGATCTGGTAGCCGGCGCAGACCGAGAAGATGATCGCGCCGTTGGACGCGGCCCGGCTGAGGCCGCCGTCACGGCGCAGCCGCTCGGCGGCGAGCCGCTGCGGCCGGTCCTCGCCGCCGCCGATCAGGTAGATGTCGCCGGACGTCGGGATGGGCTGGTCGCTGCGCACGTCGACGCGCTGCACATCGAGACCGCGCTGCCGCGCGCGCCGCTCCACCACCAGGGCGTTGCCCTGGTCGCCGTAGGTGCTCAGCAGGTCGGGGTAGACCCAGACCAGACGCAGACCGTTGTTGCTCATGCTTCGTCCTCTCCGGAGGTGGCCGGGGCCGGGGTCAGTTGCCGACACGACGGCGCAGATCCTGGAAGGCGGTGTAGTTGGCGATGACCTCGATGCGTCCGGGCGGGGCCTGCTGCACGGCCTCGTCCAGGTTCTCGCAGACCCGGAAGTCGAGCCCGGCCACTTCGAGGCGGACCGCGAGGTCCAGCTTCCGGTCGCCGAGCACGAAGATCGGGTGGCCGGCGAGCTGGGTGTAGTCGACGTCCCACAGCCAGGAGGTGTCGGTGCCGTCCGCGCCACGGGCGTTGACGGACAGGATCACCGGCGTAGGCGGCGGGTCGATCAGCGAGAACGTCTCGAGCCAGCCCGCCGGGTTCTTGGCCAGCAGGAGCCGCAGCTCTCGACCGAGGAAGGTCACCACGTCGTACCGGCCCGCGACGGCCTGCACCTGGTACATGCGCTCCAGGGCGACCTGCGGCGGCACGCCGAAGACGGCGGCGACGGCGGCCGAGGTCGCGGCGTTCGCCTTGTTCGCGCGGCCGGGCAGCTGCAGGTGGATCGGCCAGGCCGAACCGTGCGGGTCCAGCACGTAGTCGCCGTGCAGAACCCAGCTCGGCGCCGGACGGCGGAATCCGCACTCGCCGCAGAACCAGTCGTCGCCGGGTCGCTGCATCACACCGCCGCAGGACGGACAGGACCAGGCGTCGTCCTTCCACGCCTGGCCGGCCGCCACCCACACCACGTTGGGGGAGGAGGACGCAGCCCAGACGATCAGCGGGTCGTCGGCGTTGGCGACGACCACGGCCTTCGAGCCGGACAGCCCCTCACGCCACTTCTCTGCCAGCATCCGGGTCTCCGCGGCGCGGTCCAGCTGGTCGCGCGAGAGGTTGAGCAGCGCGATCACCTTGGGCGTCGTGTCCCGCGCGACGCCCGCGAGGTACTTCTCGTCGACCTCGATCACGCCGTACCGCGCGTCCGAGCCGCCGGCCAGCGCCGAGGTGATGCCCGCGGGCATGTTGGCGCCGAGCGCGTTCGACACGACCGGGCCCGCGGCTCGCAGTGCCTCGGCGATCAGCCGGGTCGTCGTGGTCTTGCCGTTCGTCGCCGACACGAGGATCACGTCCAGGTGCTGCGCCAGCCGCCCCAGCAGGTCGGGGTCGAGCTTGAGCGCCACCCGGCCGCCGATCACCGATCCGCTGCCGCGCCCCGCAGCGCGCGACACCGCCGCCGCGGCCTTGCCCGCCGTCACCGCCAGCTTGGCCCGCGGCGACAACGGCTCCGTGTTGCCTGCCATCGTCCTAGATCCTCCTTGCATCGGTCCGCGCCCAGCCTATCGATGTCCGGCGCGGCGACCGCACCGCGGCACCACCAGGAAGGTGGAGGTCACGTGGAACGTACGATTGCCGCCATGCGAAACCGCCCGATCCCCGGCAGTTCCGGGCTCGTCCGTGCCATGAGTCTGCTCGGTGACCCGGTGCTCCACGCCGCCTGCGAGGACGTCACCGACTTCGGGCCCTCGCTCGCCCGGTTGGTCGAGGACATGTTCGCCACGATGTACGCGGCGAACGGTGTCGGACTCGCCGCCAACCAGATCGGTGTGCCGCTGCGGGTGTTCGTCTACGACTGTCCGGACGACGACGAGGTCCGTCACCTCGGGCACGTCGTCAATCCGAGACTCGTCGAGGCGGACGGCGTCACCGTACGCGGACCGGAGGGGTGTCTCTCGCTTCCCAGTCTGGAAGCGGGCACGCCGCGCTACGACCATGCCGTGGTGGAGGGACTGACGGCCGACCGGAAGCCGGTGCGGATCGACGGCACCGGCTGGTTCGCGCGCTGTCTGCAGCACGAGTGCGACCACCTCGAAGGCACCGTCTACACCGACCGGCTGACCGGGCTCCGCCGGGCGAGGGCGCTGCGTGCGGCCCGCCGGGCACCGTGGGGCCGCACCGGCTGAGCGCCCGCGCACCGTCAGAAGCCGGGGCCGCCCGGCCGGTCGCCGGCGCCGGCCAGCCTGCCCCACAGCAGGTCGGCGAGGCTGCGCACCAACTGGGCGCGTGAACAGGGACGTTCCCCCAGCCACCAGTCGCCCGCCGCATGCATCATTCCGACGATGCCATGGCCCCAGATGCGGGCCATCTCCGCACTGTCCGGGCCCAGGTCCACCCGCTCGGCGATCACCGTCGCGAGCTCCTCGCCGAGGCGGCGCAGCAGCGGGGCCGAGTGCCGCCCGACGTCGAAGCCCTGCTCGGGCGAGGGCGCCGCGTCGTCGGACGGGTGCATCAGGAAGCGGTAGACCTGCGGGCGCGCCTCGATCGCCGCCAGATAGGTGTCGAGTGTCGCCTCGACCCGCCGACGGCGCTCGGCGGGGGCGTCGAGGGCGGCTCGCAACGCGCTCAGCAGGGCGTCGGTGTGGCGCTGGGCGAGCGCGCGGTAGAGACCGCCCTTGTCACCGAAGTGCCGGTAGAGAATGGGCTTGGTGATTCCGGCCTCCGCGGCGATGGCGTTCATGGAGGCCTTGGGGCCGTCCCTGAGCACCACGCGGTCGGCGGCCTCGAGGAGCTCCCGGCGGCGCTGCTCGGACGCGGTCCGCTGTCGCTCGGCCTGTCGTGTGGTCTCCATGTCGCCTCTCCCACCCCTGGCCGTGCAGTTGGCCATGCAATTCCGTTACGCCTGCGCAACGTAACACCCTGCCCAGCGGTGGTGCCGATCGGAGCCTGACTGGTTGACAGAGGCTACTTGTCAGTAACAGACTGCCGTTACCGCAAGTAACGACGGTTTTTCACGGCAGTGCATGGAGGGGAACATGGCCGAGTTCACGCTCGATCTCAATGACGACCAGAAGCAGGTCCGTGACTGGCTTCACGGCTTCGCCGCGGATGTGATCCGTCCGGCCGCTTCGGAGTGGGACGAGCGTGAGGAGACCCCCTGGCCGGTCATCCAGGAGGCGGCCAAGATCGGCATCTACTCCCTCGACTTCTACGCCCAGCAGTTCTTCGACCCGACGGGGCTCGGCATCCCGATGGCGATGGAGGAGCTGTTCTGGGGCGACGCGGGCATCGCCCTCTCCATCGTGGGTACCGGCCTGGCCGCCGTCGGCGTCCTCGCCAACGGCACCGAGGAGCAGATCGGCACCTGGATCCCGCAGATGTACGGCGACGCGAACGATGTGAAGGTCGCCGCCTTCTGCTCCTCGGAGCCGGACGCGGGCTCGGACGTCGCGTCGATGCGGACCCGCGCGGTGTACGACCAGGCCAAGGACGAGTGGGTGCTCAACGGCACCAAGACCTGGGCGACCAACGGCGGCATCGCCAACGTCCATGTCGTCGTCGCCGTGGTCGACCCGGAGCTCGGCTCCAAGGGGCATGCCTCCTTCATCGTGCCGCCCGACACCCCCGGGCTCTCGCAGGGCCAGAAGTTCAAGAAGCACGGCATCCGGGCCTCGCACACGGCGGAGGTCGTCCTGGAGGACGTGCGGATCCCGGGGCACTGCCTGCTCGGCGGCAAGGAGAAGCTGGACCAGCGGATGGCGCGGGCCCGTGAGCGCGCCGCCCGGCCCGGCGGCGAGCGGGTCAAGAACGCGGCGATGGCCACGTTCGAGGCGTCCCGGCCCGCGGTCGGCGCGATGGCGGTCGGCACCGCACGCGCCGCGTACGAGGTCGCGCTCGACTACGCGAAGACGCGCACCCAGTTCGGCCGGCCGATCATCGACAACCAGGGTGTCGCCTTCCAGCTCGCCGACATGCGGACGCAGATCGACGCGGCCCGGCTGCTGGTGTGGCGCGCCTCCTGGATGGCGACCGCCGGGAAGCCGTTCGAGTCCGCCGAGGGCTCCATGTCCAAGCTGTACGCGAGCGAGACGGCGAAGAAGGTCACCGCGCAGGCGATCCAGATCCTCGGCGGCAACGGGTTCACCCGCGAGTACCCGGTGGAGCGGATGCACCGGGACGCGGCGATCTACACCATCTTCGAGGGCACGAGCGAGATCCAGCGGCTGGTGATCGCGCGCACGCTGTCGGGCATGCCGATCCGCTAGCGCCTCGGTCCGGATCGGGCCGGACCTCCGCGAGCCCGGCGTGATCCGGACGTGAGGCCCTGGCGCGGAGGTGCGGGCGGGCGCCCGGGGTTTTCGGCGCCCCCCCGCGACCCCCCGACCGGAGCGGCCCCGCGGGGGGCGCCCGGCAGGCGGCCCCCCGTGCCCCGAGCGCCCCCCCCCCCACCCGGGCCGCCCGCGCC